>DIYM01000125.1 GCA_002429045.1 Phycisphaerales bacterium UBA6054 | reverse complement strand
GGCGCACGATCGGGCCCGAATCGGGCGATGGGGCTCGTGTGCGCGGCGTGGGTCGCGGTCTCGGGCGCGGCGCACGCCCAAGTCTCCACCGACACGACGGACGCCGAGCCGATCGCCGTCGAACGCCCGAGCGGCGCGAACCGGCTGGTCCGCCTGTTCGACTTCGAGGAGTCGGGATTCAACCCGCTCCCGGTCCCGTTCGGGTGGGTCCGGGCCCAGAACGATCCGGCGGTCCCACGCGAGCGCCCGGGCTTCCCGATCTGGAACCAGGCATCGCTCGACACCGCCGGACCGAGCGTGTCGGGCAGCGCGTCGGTCCGCCTTCCCGTCGGGGGCGGTTCGACCAGCCTCCGATTGCTGCCCGGCTCGATCGGGGTGTTCCCGGGCGCGGACTACATGGTCGACGCCTGGGTCCGCACGGAGGGGCTCGTTCATGCCAGAGCGTGCCTGGCCGCCCGCCTGCTCGACGAGCACGGCGAACCGATCGCGGGCTCCCGGGTCGCTTCTGCGAAGGTCCGGTCGTCGGGCGAATGGACGCGCATCTCCGCCATCGTGCCCGGTCTCGACGAGCGGGCGGCGTACCTCCAGATCGAGTTGCTCGCCCTGCAGCCTGAACAGCAGCGGACCGAGTTCGGCGACGATGCACGCCAGGAACGCCCCTTCCGGGTCTGGCGCGAGGACTACAACGGTTCGGTCCTGTTCGACGATGTCGCCGTGACGCTGCTGCCCCGCATCGAACTCGACACCGGCACGCCCGGGCAGGTGTTCCGTTCCGACGAGACCCCGAGCATCGACGTGCTCGTCCGGGACCTGACGGGCGAGCGGCTCTCCGGAACGCTGAGCATCTTCGATACCGACGGGGCGCTCGTCGACACCCAGGTGCTCAGGACAGCGAGCGGGAGACTCAGCGACTCGGTGACCCCGAACCTGCCGGGCCCGGGCTGGTACAGCGCGCAGCTCGATGTCGTCTCCGAGGGCGCGGTCGTCGGGCGCGGCGAGGTCAATCTGATCTGGGGAGCCCCCGAAGAGGACGAATCGTTCGATGCGGACGCGAGCGGCGTGCTGCCCCCCGAGGGCATGTTCGGCATCAGCGCGGACGCGTGGACCGAGCCCGCGGCCAGGGCGCTGCCCCGCGTGGCCGGGTGGATCGGTGCCGGGCGTGTCTCGGTCGGCGTCTGGGACCGGGGTCAGCGGCTCGTCACCGCCCAACCCGGGGTGAACCCGGCGTACACCGCGGTCCGAAGGCTCGTGGATCTCGGCATCGGCACGACGATCCGGTTGGGCGAAGCGCCCGCCGACCTCGCGGATCTGACGGGGCGGGACCCGTGGGATGTGGCCGGTGTGCTGGGCGGTTCGGAGGATCTCTGGATGCCCTGGATCGAGCAGGCGCTCGATCGCTTCGGGCAGAGCGTGATCTCCTGGCAGATCGGCGATGGACCCGGCTTGTACGATCCGCTGGCACTCGCCTCGCACACAGAGTCGGCAGCCTCGGTGATCAGCCGTTGGGTGCCCGGCCCAGAGCTGCGCACGCCGGGTTCGATGCTCGACCCGATCACGCCCGGCGCGGATCTGCCCGGTCGTGGGTTGGTCCTGACCGATGACGCCGGGGGCGCCGACGCCGCACCCGCCCTCCGACTGCGCGATTGGGCTTCGGGCATCGACGAGCCACCGAGCGGGTCGCCGGACGCTCGCGCGCCTTCAACGATCACGATCGAGTTCCGACCGGCGGCTGGCGGGCGTGCCAACCGCGCTCAACTCGCCCGCACCGCGCGGCGTGTGATCGAGTCCTGGTTCGCCGCCCAAGACACCGGCGTCTCGGAGCGGGTCACCCTGGCGCTCCGCGATCCGTGGCGCATCTCGCCCGGGCGTCGCCCGCAAGCGATGGCGATCCCCGAACTGGGCCTGTGGCGGACCCTCAACGGGGTGCTCGGGCGGATGACGGACGCCCGCTCGGTCGACCTGCTCCCCGGTGTGCGCACGATCGTTGCGGACACCGGCGTGCCCGGGCAGGGCGGGGTGCTGATCGCGTGGCTGCGAGACCCCGATGCGCCCAGCCGCACGCTCTCGATCCCGCTCGCTTCGGGCGATGTCACGCGCATCGGGATGCTGGGCGCTCGCGGATCGATCCCGCTCGAGCCGGGCCATCGATCGGGCGTGTCGCTGCACACGGTGGGTCTGACCCGCGAGCCCGTGCTGCTGGCGGGCGTGGACACGCGGTACATCGAGACGCTCGCGTCGGTCAGGCTGGACCCGGGCACGCTCGGGCCACGCATCGGGCAACGCCGGCACGATCTGGTCGTGGAGAACCCCTACGACGCCCCGATCCAGGGCAAGGCGTTTATCGTCGAGCCGGGCGGCTATTCGCTGGGCATCGAGGGGCGTGACCGGACATGGAGCATCCAGCCGCGGGTGATCTCGGTGGTGGTGCCGGGCGGGGAGACCGTGCGTCGCCCCGTCGATGTCTCGTTCGGCGCATCGCAGCGTTCGGGTTGGCTCGAGGCGTTGGTCGACATCGAGTTCGCGGACCGCGAGGCGATGCCGCCCGCGAGAGTGGCGCGTTGGATGCGCATCGAGTCCGCCGACCTGGATCTGGACGTCAGCGCGCGGCGCGCCGGGGGTGGGCTGATCGTTGACGTGTTCGTGACCAACCGATCCGAGGTCGCGCGCTCGGTGGATCTGGCGGCGTTCGTGCCCGGGTCGGCGCGTCGGCGATCGTCGGTCCCGGGCGTGCTGCCCGGAGCGACCGCGAACCGGAGGTACGTCTTCCGCGACGCGCCGGCGAACGCGTTGGTGTCGGTCGCGTTGACCGAGCCCGGCGGGCCGACCCGTCTGCTCGAGCGCGTCGAGGTTCCGTGACCGCGGGGCGTATCAGCGTCGCTTCTTGAGAACGTACCACGCGTACCCGAGAGCCGGCGGGTCCGCGTCCACGCCGTCCTCGTCGGTCACCCGGTCGATCCGCAACGCCGACCTCGCGACCAGCGATGTCCACTCGTCCAGCGAGTAGGTGCGCAGGGTGTAGGTCGAGTCGCGGTGTTCGTCCCCCCCCGGGCGTCGGATGTGGAGGTGGCTGAGCACCGTCTCGGTCCGCGAGCCCCCGTCCGGGGGCAGGTAGTTCGCGACCTGTGTCACCCGGCAGGGCCCGCGGGCGCCGTGCCACACGTCCTCGCTGGGCATCTCGACGCCGTAGACGGTCGTGGACAGCCCGACGATGTACACGCCGTCGTCCGTCAGCGAGTCCGCGATGTGGCGGAGGTGCGCGAGCATGGCGCTGTCCGAGTCAAGGTGCCGGATGGTGTTGATCAGGTTGTACGCGCACCGCACGGGGTGTTCGATCCGTGACGAGAAGCCGGTCATGTCCGCGACAAAGAGATCGACCCTCGGGCCGATCCCCGCGCGCTCGGCGCGCCGGCGGGCGTCGCCGATCATGCCGGGGTCGAGATCGAACCCGACGCACCGGTGCCCAGCCGTCGCGAGCCAGCGGAGGTGTCTGGCGGTGCCGCACGCGGGTTCGAGGAACGACATCGGCTCGCTACCGTGGCCCAGCACGGCGCGGGCAAGGGATTCGACGCCGCGGGCCTCGCCCGCGGTGCCCGGCGCGTGGAGGATGTCGTAGATCACCGGATCGCGATAGAACCCGACCGGGTTCCCGCCTTCGCCTTGTTGTGTCTGGCGCGCCACGACCGACGGTAGGATGCCAGACCAACGCGCGCCCCGAACGGAGTACACCATGCCGAACCAGCCGAACCAGCCGAACCAGCGTCCGTACCCGACCGACCCGAGCGAGGTTCTGCTCGCGCACAACAGCTGGGCGAACGGGCTCCTGATCGACGCGTGCCGACCGCTGACCGACGGGCAACTCGATACGCCGTTCGAGATGGGGCTCGGCGCGATCCGCCCGACGGTCACGCACATCCTCGGCGCGATGCGTGGCTGGGCAGACTTTCTCGGCAAGCGTCCGCCGCGCGAGCGGCTCGAGTCATCGCCCGGGCTCGGCCCGTCGGGCTGGGCCGAGATGCTGCCGGAGCTCGATCGGGAACTGCGCGAATCCGCGTTCTCCGGGCCGATGGACGAGGTGATCAACACCGAGCGGGGCGGGCGTTCGTACTCGTTTGTCCGCGCCCACGTCATCGTCCACGTCACGACGCACGGGGTGCATCACAGGGCGCAGTGCCTCAACATGCTCCGCCACCTCGGCGTGCCCGAACTCCCCGCGAGCAGCGGCATGGAATGGGGCATGGACCGGCTCGGCAACCCTTGAGATCCACCGGGCGCCGCGTTGGTGCCCGCGGGCGCCGGCATCCCGGAGGTTGGTCGCGTGATCGGGCCGGCGCTAGAATCCCCCGATCGCTCGGGGCGTCGCGCCGGCCGCGTCTGAGAAGCACCCGTCGAACCTGATCCGGCTGATACCGGCGGAGGGAACGCGATCGCGGGCCGGAGTGCGTGCCCGCCCCTCCGTGCCCGCCGTCCTTCTGCCCACGGAGGCATCACATGCTCTCGAAGCCCGAAACGACCAAGCTCCGCGTGACCCCCGATCACCTCGCCGAGGGTTCGCCCGCGTGGAAAGCCAACGACCACACCGCCTCGGGCTTGCGCTCGGCATCGGATCTGAAGGCCCGCTACCGCGTGACCAACCCCGGGCCCGCGGTCCCGGACGGCTCGTTCCAGATCCCCGCCCACGGCGCGTTCAACCCCGGGGCCGACACGAAGGCGCCCACGCCGGGCTCGTTCGCGCTCGCCCCGGACATCGGCGGCCCGCTGATGTTCGCCAGCCCCGACACCCCCGGCATGCCCGCGCCCAGCGACAAGACCGCCTGGGACTTCCTGCCCGATGGCTGGTCGTGCGAGATCGTGACATCGCCCTGTGATGCGAATGAAGAGACACCCGATCATGCCCGCACCTTCACCGACGCCCGCGGCGTCACCCGGCGTGTGGTCACCACGGAAGGCTTCGAACCGATCACCCAACTCGAGCACGCACGCTTGGGCGTGGTCACGCCCGAGATGGCGCGGGTCAGCGAGCGTGAGCCGCACCTGACGCCCGAGCAGGTCCGCGACGAGATCGCCGCCGGACGGATGATCATCCCCGCCAACATCCACCATCTCGCCCACAAGCTCGATCCGATGTGCATCGGGCGGGCGAGCAAGACCAAGGTCAACGCCAACATGGGCGCCAGCCCGGTGTCCAGCAGCACCGACGAGGAGGTCGAGAAGCTGCGGTGGGCCGAGCGCTGGGGCGGCGACACGGTCATGGACCTGAGCACGGGCGGGGATCTGGACGCGACCCGAGAAGCGATCATCGCCAACGCCACCGTCCCGATCGGCACCGTCCCGATCTACTCGATGATCATCGGGCGCAAGATCGAGGACCTGGACAGGGACATCATCCTCGAAACCGTCGAGCACCAGGCCAGGCAGGGCGTGGACTACATGACCATCCACGCGGGCGTGCGCAAGGCGCACATCCCGCTCGTGAAGGACCGCCTGATCGGTATCGTCTCACGCGGCGGGTCGCTCCTGGCCAAGTGGTGCCTCGTTCACAACGCCGAGAACCCGATGTACACGCTGTGGGACGACATCTGCCAGATCCTCCGCGAGCACGACGTCTCGTTCTCGATCGGCGACGGGCTCCGCCCCGGCGGGCTGGCCGACGCGAGCGACCTTGCCCAGTTGGCCGAGCTCCAGACGATCGGCGAACTGACCGAGCGCGCCTGGCGCCACGGCGTGCAGGTCATGGTCGAGGGCCCCGGGCACGTGCCGTTCGATCAGATCGAGTTCAACGCCAAGCTGCAACGCCGTCTGTGCCACGGCGCGCCGTTCTACGTGCTCGGGCCGCTGGTGACCGATGTCTTCCCCGGCTATGACCACATCACGTCCTGCATCGGCGCGACCAGCATCGCGTACCACGGCGCGAGCATGCTCTGCTACGTCACGCCCAAGGAGCACCTCGGTCTGCCCAAGAAGGGCGACGTGAAGGAAGGCTGCATCGCGTACAAGATCGCGGCCCACGCCGCCGATGTCGCGCTGGGCATCCCCGGCACCCGCGACTGGGACGACAGCCTCACCAAAGCCCGCGCGGCGCTGAACTGGTCCAAGCACTTCGAGCTGGCGTTCGACGAGGACACCGCCCGCGCGTACCACGACGAGGACCTGGATGTCGACACCGACTTCTGCGCCATGTGCGGGCACGACTGGTGCTCGGTGCGGATCAGCAAGGAGATCCAGGAGTTCGCGTCGGGCAAAGCAGACGGCTTCGAGCGCGGCAAGCCCATCAAATCGGAAGCGCTGACTGCTGAACAGCAGGCGATCCTCGAGTCCCGCGGTTACCTCAAGCCCGAGGAGATCCACAAACTGGCGGCCAAAGTCAAGGGCAAGGTCGCGGCGACGGACGACGGCAAGGCGTCGTGCCACTCGGACTTCGTCGACAGCGACCAAGCCAAGCAGATGCAGGCGGAGACCGTCGTCCAGCTCAACACCGCGCCGGCCCACAATCTGCCGAGCGGGGACCGGTTGATCTGACATGCTGCAGGGGCTCCCGCCGCCGCGGTTGCACATTCTCGCGGCGCGGTCCATCTGACTGATACCACGTGCTGCGTACCGGACCGACACCGAGCGTGTTTGGTGCAGCGGCAGACTCTGCGCACATGGTTCGGAGGTGGGGTGTGGATCGGGCGACGCAGATTAGCGGTCAACAACGGTCGTGGATCCCGCCTCTATTGCGGCCAGCCAAGCCGATTTTCCGCGCCAAGAACCTCTGGGCATCGAGTTCGTGGATCCCGGGCAATCCAAGTACGGCGAGGATGAGGGGGTGCTCTACGAGCGTTTGAAGCGCGATGGATGGAAGCGTCAGGGGCCATTCGGTAGAAACACCAGGGTTCCGGGCAAGCAATACGCGATACGCCGTGAGGGCGACCCCGGGTGGCTGCTGCAACCTGGCAGGGATCTTCCTGCGTTGCGGTTGTACTACCGAGGCTACTACGAGGGCGAGGGGCGTCGCTTTGAGTTCCAGATGCAAGACATCCGCGGTGTCCTTTCGCCTGATGCCCGATGGGCTTGCTGGGACTCACTGGACCAGTTGCTGATCGGACGCAACGGATGTATCGAGCGTGGGGCGCGAACGGACTTCGAACTGTGGGTTCCTTCTCGCACGATCGATCTTTCCGAGTCTGCTGCTCCGGGGCAGCGCGGCTCACCGGGAGAGCCCTGAATCTGGGTCTCCCTGGACGCCGTATAATCCCGACCCATGCCCGACGCCTCCGACTTCCACGCCCAGATCATCGAATCCGGCGCCCGTTCGATCGCCGCCTGTGCCGCCGAGCGGCTGCTCGAGATCGATCCCGACGCCCACGCGTTCGGTCGCCCCGCGTTCCCGTGCTGGCAGGATCACCTGACCGGCCGCCTGCTCGAACTCGCCGGCGCGATGCGTGCGGGCGAGCCCGCGCTGTTCGGGAGCCGGTTGCGATGGGCCAGGCTGGCGTTCGAGTCCCGCGGGCTCGGCGTTGGTGAGTTGCTCTGCAGCATCGACGCCCTCGAGCACGCGCTGGGCGAGGACCTGCCCCCCGGCGGTGTGGGCTCGGTCTCGCCCTACATCGCCGCCGCTCGCGCCGGGCTGGAGCCTTCGGCGGATGACGCGCCCCCGCCGCTGACCGGGCCGGGAGGGCGGTTCGCGGCTGAGTACATGCTCGCGATCCTGGAGGGGGATCGGACCCGGGCGTTCGGGGTCATCGGGCAGGCGCTGGAAGACGGCATGCCGGCCGATCGCGTGATGCTCGAGGTGCTGGTGCCGGTGGAACGCGAGATCGGGCGGCTCTGGCACCTGGGCGAGGTCGGCGTCGGCGAAGAGCACTTCCTGACCAACACCACCATGCTCACCCTGGGGTGGCTGCGCACGCTGCTCCCCTCCGTCACACCGAACGGGCGGGGCGTGATGGTCGGCGCGGTCTCGGGCAATCGGCACGAACTGGCCGGCCGAATCGCAGGCCTCCTCCTGGAGAGCGCGGGCTACCGTGTCGTGGATCTGGGCACCGAAACGCCCGCGCAGGACATGGTCAAGACGGCCGTGGACTTCGGCGTCGATGCGGTGATGCTCGGCGTGATGCTCACGACACAGATCGAGTCGGCACGCCACGCCGTCAGCCTGTTCCGCGCCGACGAACGCACGGCATCGATCGCGATCGTCGTCGGCGGGCACGTCTTCGATGAAGCCCCCGAACTCTGGAAAAAGATCGGCGCCGATGGGCACGCGCAAACAATCCCGGACGCCGCGGGGTTGATCACAGAACTGCTCGCGGCCAAGGCCTGAGCCACCGGTCGATCAATCCCCGTTCCAGAAAGCCCCCCGATGCCCAACTCGCCAGTCACCGTCCGCCTCGGCACCGAGAACTACCGCACCCGCGTCGAAGCGCGTCACCACCAGTTCTTCGGTGACGAGCCCGGAGAGTTGGGCGGCGCCGACACGGGCGTGACCCCCTACGAGATGCTGCTCGGATCGATCGGCTCGTGCAAAGCCATCACCGCGCGCATGTACGCCGAACGCAAAGGCTGGGCGCTCAACGAGGTCCGGATCGAACTCGAGCACGATCGCCCGGAAGGGCGCGGTGGGCCAGAGGTCATCCGGGTCAGGATCTCGTTCGAGGGCGATCTCGACGACGACCAGCGTGACAGGCTGCTCGCGATCGCGGAGAAATGCCCAGTCCAGAAGACCGTCACGGGCGACCTGGCGATCGAGGCATCGCTCGTCTAATCGCGGGCGGACACCGCCGGTTCGTGCGCCGGGCAAGAACCGTCCGCGCAGCCCGAGCCCCCGGGCAGGTCGCGCCCGAACCAGCGGAGCCGGTTGCGGGCGAACCAGTCGTAAAAGCGCCCGAACAGCCCTCCGACCAGCGGCAGCCCGAGCATCCACGCGATCCCGCCCAGACGCAACGCACGCAGCGCGTCGCGGACCGCGTCGGGCCCCGCGCTCACGCTGCCGTCGGGCTTGATCATGTGGACGCCCCTCTCCAGGGATTCGGGCGAGATCCCCGCGCGCTCGGCGTCGTCCATCGAGGCGCGGAAGTCCACGACACGCAGCCTGCGTCGGCGGGGGTCCATACGCTCGATGGCGCGGGCCGAGCCGACGCACGCCGAACAGCGCCCGTCATAGAGCAGCACGCCGGGTTGGGCCCGCTCGGTGGTCATGTCTGATCATACGGAAGGCGAGGGCGGGGTGTTCAGGGGCTCTTCTTGATGGCATCGAGCACCTCGTCGAGCGTCACCTCGCCCTGGACCTTGGCGTTGTTGAGCACGACGTATCCCTTCCCGGTGTGATCGGGCTCGATAAGCCCGGTGGCGGTGGCGTAGCGCCAGCCGTGGGTGTTCGCGCCGGCCGCGACGCCCCCGATCCGGACCGTGGCCAGACCGTTGGCTTTGTTCGTCGGGATCGCGTGGATGTATGGGCCCAGGTACCCCGATGCCCCGACCGTCCCGTCGTCCGTGGTCCTGCCGAGCAACCGCAGGAGGAACTCCTTGTTGCCGCTCGCGCCCACGTGCGGCAACGTGCCCGCGTGCTCTTCGCGGTACAGATCGATCGCGCGCTGCAAGACGTTCTGGTCGTACACAAGGGCGTTCTGGGCCGCCAGTTCGGCGGAGGACGACATCCGCGGCAGGGCGATCGCCGCGATGATGCCGATGATGATCACCACGATCACCAACTCGACCAGCGAGAACGCACGGGCGCGGGCTGCCCGATAGGTTTGAGACGCCAGTTCCACGGTGCCACGATCATCGGCACCACAACAACACACACGCCCCACGCTGGCGGGCGATCGCCGCGTACCCGTGAGGCATCTGCAGATTCCGCGGTCTGGGCGGTCCGAGAAGACAACGGGAGCCTCAGCCCGCCGCGTGTGCGCTCGCGGGCAGGCGCTCCCCACGCCCGTCCACGCTCCAGGCGCCGCCCCCCTTCCAGAGCACCCACGCCGAGGCGACGATCACCGCGAGCGGCAGCACGATCGGCGGTTCGTCCGCCCAGTCGAAACGGGCGTGGGCGAACAACGCCATCGCCATCGACCCGATCGCGATCATCGCCCCGACCCGGGCGAACGCGCCGGCGAGGATCAGCGCCCCGGCGAGCAGCCCGAACACCGGGCCAATGACCGCGTTGATCCCGGCGAGCGGGATGCCCGCGCCTTCGAGAATCGGGCGGAGCGGCGCCGTCCCGGTCAGGTGCTGGAGGTTGATCCCGACCAGCGGCGCCCCCGCGACCAGACGCGGGAGGATCGCCAGCTTGTTCGGGGTTGTCCGAGTCAACAGTCCGATGGGGGTGTCGCGTGCCATGACACAGACAACCGCAACTTAGTGCGCACTATTCCCGGCGGGCCGCGGCGGCCCGAGTGGTGTTCTACCAGACCCGCCTGCCGATCTCCGGGCGGAACATGACCGCGAGCAGCGTGGCGATCGCGACCTTGAGCGCCATGCCGGGAAGGAATGCCACGCACCCCCCGTTGATGGCACCCCACACGGTGGGGTCGGGAGTCGCGGGATCCCAGGTCCGCACGAAGTACAGCCACGGGACACCGATCGCGAAGACCACCGTGTGCACGGCGATCCCGGCGACGACCACCGCGCCCCAGCCGCGGAACGAGCGATCGGTGCGACGGATGATCGCGTGCGCGACCGGCTGGCAGGCGATGAAGCCGACCAGGTATCCGCCTGTCTGACCCAAAAGGGTCGCCCAGCCCGCTTCACCCTCGGCGAACATCGGCACCCCGACGATCCCGCACACGACATACAGGACCATGCTGAGTATCCCCAGCCTCGGACCCATCGCCAACGCGCAGAGCAGCACCGCGAGGGTCTGCAGGGTCTGCACGACCCCGAACGGGGGGATCGGGAACGCGACCGCGGCGCCGATAGCGGTCAGCAGCGCGAACGCGGGGACGCCCGAGAGCCGCAGCAGTGCGCCGCGGAGCGCGGGGTCGTCCCGGCACAAGTCTCCGATGGTTTGGGAGGTCAGCCTCATGCCGCTAGGGTACGACACGCAGCCTGGGCGTGGCGCCCGGCTCCCGGGCGCGCGGGAACAGCACCGTCGGCGGGGGCGCGGGCTTGGGCTCGATCTCCGAGTCCATGCCCGGCACGCGGGCGGCGGGGCCCTTGCCGGGCGTCGAGCGGGCGGCGGTCTCGATGTCGATCGATCCGAGCACGCTCGAGTGCGATTCGAAGGGCCCTCCGAGCACCACCGCCCCGGGCTCGATGACCAGCGTGGCGCACCGTGCTCCGCCCCGCAACTCGCCCTGCGCCGTGATGTGAACCCGCCCGCCCGAGACGATCATGGAGTGGACGGTGCCCTCGATCAGCACGTCGCCCGACGCGACGATCAGGCTCGCGCGGACGGTGCTTCCCGGGAGGACATGGACCCGTCCGGCGGTCTGGAGCGCGCCGCCCCAGTGACCGCGCTCGATGGTGATGTCGGGGATGCGGACCGCGCCGCCGCACTTGGCGCACCCGGTCGACTCGGCGAACGCGGACGCCTCGAACGACATGCCGCAGCGATAGCACCGGAGCACGCGGGTGGCGTGCGCTGGGAGCTTGGGGGCGTGGCGCTCGGCGAGCGTGGGACGGGTTCGTCGGAGCCGGAAGAGCATAAAAATGGCCGAATCGGCGGGTGTGCCAGACTCGGCCGGGTGGGTGGCTCAGAGAGTGGGGTCGCCCGCGATCAGGCGGCGCCCGAACTCGTGTTCTCGCGCGCCCAAGGCGGGGTGATGTCCATCGCGGGCTTGGGCTCGCTCTGGCTCGAGGTTGCCGGCTGGGTCGCCTGGTGGGTCGGGGCGGGACGCTCGGTCCGGGCGGCGGTCTTGTCCTTGGCGAGTTCCTGGGCGTGCGGCCCGACGTTGCAGTGCCCCACGAAGCTCGCGCCCTCGGCCACGACAAGCGTGCCCGCGGTCAGGTCGCCCTGGACCTTGGCGTTGGCGGTCAGGGTCAGGCGGTCGCGGGCGGTGATCGGGCCGCGGACGTTGCCGTCCACGATGATGCGTTCGGCTTCGACCGCCGCGTTGCACTGCGCTCCGTTGCCGATCTGGACCTCGCCCTGGGCCGCGATCTTGCCCTCGAACGATCCGAGGATCCGGGCGGACTTCTCGAAGAACATCTCGCCCTTGATCTGCGTGTCGGGCCCGATCACGGTCATCTCGGGCATGCTGGCGGGGCGGGCGTTGTTCGTGGGCTCATTGGACATCACTCGGTTCCTTCCGTCCGGGGTGCGGACCGCGCGGATCGGCCCCGACTCCGGGGGGATCCGTTGATACGACTGGGTTTTCGCGAGGGCTCCGCCGCGATCCGCGCCATCCGTGGCTCTCTGGTCATCGACCGAGAACACGGGGCGACTGTACTTCCGATCGTTCGGATGCGCGAAATTGTGCGCTTTGTGCCGGTCCGGAAACCCGAGAGCTGATGCGGAGGATCAGTCCTCGTCTTCGTCCTCATTGGAACCGCCCGAGCCCCGGCGCTTGATGAGCCCGAACTGGATCGCCATCCCGACGACGGTCACGGTGCCCCAGAGCACCGCCCAGACCAGGGGCGGCTGGTCGAGCAGTTCGGGCGTGGGGTCGGTGCTCGCGCGGACCAGTGCGTTGCCCGCGGCCAGCCAGAGGGCGCTCCCGAACAGGCTGGTGACCAGGGCGCTGGAGCGTTTGGGCATCACGACACCGAGCAGGAGCCCCACGCCGAGCCCGGCCATGGTGGCGCTCGCCAGGATCAGCTTGGATCGCGCCGGGCGGCTCTCGTAGTCGGCCATGACCCTGTCGTACACGCCTTCTACGAAGTCGCGGGACCGCTGGGCGGCGTCGCGGATCCGCTCCCGGTTTTCTTCGGTGTTGAGCTCGTCGAGCAGCTCCGACGCCGCGGTGCCCTCGGGCACGGAATCGGCAAGCGACTCGGCTTCGTCCGTGAGGCGCTCGGCGGCCAAGCGGCGGGCCTGCTCGTCGAAATCGATCAGCGCGGGCGGTTCTTCGTTCAACGCCAGACCGTCGGTGTCTAGCACGCTCCCCCCGTCGGCGGGCGACGGGTTGAGATGCAGGAACACGAGGGCCGCCATCGCCCCGGCGACCGCGAACGCGCCCGCCGCCGTGAACGTGATCACCAGACGCAGCATCCCGAGCGCGACCAGCGCCCCGATGATCCCGCCGGCGATCAGCCCAGTGAAGCCCGGGTTCAGCGTGACAGGCCCGAGGTCGAAGGATGGGAGCCCCGTCAGCGGTATGAGGACGGCACCGCTGAACCCGCCCACGGCGGCACCGATCGCGATGAACACCCCACGCACGATCTTCACGCCCGCGAGCCACAACGCCAGCCCGGCGACCACGCCGACGACCAGCGGCACCACGCCGCCCTCGGGCAGCGACTGGGTCGTAGTGGCGAGTGTCAGAGCGAGCATGCGTTCTCCGCGGGTCGGTCGGGGTACTGCACCACGATACGCGCGGTGCACAAGGCTGATTCGGGAGGGGGCAGATCGAGTTTCTCCGGGCCGATCGGCTCGTCGCATCGGGCACTATCGGGCGTCCGGTGTGATCGCTCCCACCGGTCGGCGGGCCCGGCGTGGCCGGAATCGGGAGGGCCGGGTGCAGCCGCCCGGTCGACGAGGCGATAATCCCAGCGATGCCCCCCAAGAAGAACACCAACAAGGCCGGCGGCGCCAACGCGCGGAAGCCCGCGGCGTCCGCGAAGAGGCGATCCGGGCCGAAGACCCCGGGTCTCGGTGGTTCCTCGCCCCGCTCGCACGCGCAGGCGAAAGCCAGCGCGATGTCGACGGGCGCCAGTGAGACCGCCGCGGACACCGCCGCGTTGTCCGACTTCCGCAAACGGATCGACCGCTTGGACAAACGCATCGTCAAGTTGCTCAACGAGCGTGCCGGGCTGGTCGTCGAGGTGGGCAAGACCAAACGCGGCTCGGGCGCCCCCATCTACGCGCCCCATCGCGAGCAGGAAGTTCTCAAGCGTGCGCTGGACGCCAACGGGGGCCCGCTGGAAGACCGCACGATCGAGGGCATCTATCGGGAGCTGATGTCCGGGAGCTTCGCGATCGAGCAGCCGCTTCGCATCGGGTACCTCGGACCGCCCGGTTCGTACTCGCACCAGGCGAGCGTCAAGCAGTTCGGCTCGAGTGTCGAGTACGAGGATCTCCGCCAGATCGCCGGCGTGTTCACGGAGGTGCGCAGGGGGCACGTCAACTACGGGCTGGTCCCCATCGAGAACTCGATCGGGGGCGGCATCGTCGAGACGCTCGACGCGTTCAAGGAGCACGCGGCCAAGGTGTGGGTCTACGCGGAGGTGCAGATCAACGTCCACCACGCGCTGCTGAGCGACTGCTCGCCCAAGAACGTGCGGCGGGTGTATTCCAAGCCCGAAGCGCTGGCCCAGTGCCGCAGCTGGCTGGCGACCCAGTACCCCCACGCCGAGCTCCTCCCCGACGCGAGCACCAGCAAGGCGGTGCAGACAGCGATGGAAGAGAACCGCAAGGCGCGGGAGATCGGCGCCGAACCGGGGACGGCGGCGATCGCGTCCGAGCTCGCCGCCGACATCTACGGGCTCCCCGTGCTGTTCGAGAAGATCGAAGACAACCCCGAGAACATCACACGGTTCTACGTGATCTCACGCCAGAAGGCCCGGCGCTCCGGGGACGACAAGACCTCGGTCATGTTCATCACCGATGACAGGCCGGGGGCGCTGGTCGACGTGCTCGGCGCGTTCCAGTCCTCCGGGATCAACCTGTCCCACATCGACAAGCGCCCCAGCGGGCGCGAGAACTGGGCGTACACGTTCTACGTCGACGCGGTGGGCCACATGGAAGATCCCAGCATGCAGACCGCGATCTCTCGGGCGAGAGCGCACTGCGCCGAGCTCCATGTGCTCGGGAGCTACCCGAGATCCAAGCGGATCCTCTGAGCGGATCCGGGCGGGTTCAGTCGGCGGGCTGTGGGTCGGTATCGTCGGCGTCGCCGAAGACGATCTCCGCGCCGTCGAAGCTGACCGCGTCGATCGGCAGGGCGGGCGGCGCGGGCAGCCCGTAGTCCCGCATCTTCGGCTCGGCCGTCTGATGCGAGTCGGTGACCGGCTTGGTCTCGGTGCCCGCGGAGTCGGGACGCTCGTGCATAGCGGTGTCCTCCGGTTGGGGGTCTTCGTGTGTCTGCCGCTCGTGATGCCCCGTCTCGTGCCCCGTCCCATAGGCCGGCGTGTGGTCCGGCGTGTGGTCCGGCGCGATTGCCGGGTCGGCCGGCGTGGCTTGTGGCTCGTTGTGTGCGGGCGGCATCCCACCGAGTTGCTCGGCACGCCGGATCATCTGGCCCAGCCAGACGCCCGCCTCCTCGACCCGCTCGGTGAGCGTGCGCATCGAGCCATCGACCAGCGCCCGCATCTGGGCCGCCTGGTTGTTGAGCGTTTCGCCCGATTGCCTGGCGAGCACGGAGCTGGAGCCGATCGCTTCGCGGAGGATCGACTGCTCGGTCTGGAGTTGGTCGAGCCGCAGGGCCGCGGATTCGAGTTCGTCCTTGAGCAGGGGGGAGACCTTCGCGATCCGGTCGGCGGCCTCGCCCAGCGGGCCCACCAGCCGCTCGCGCCGCGCTTCGAGGATGTCCAGGTTCGTGGCGGCTTCGATGAGCCAGGTCCCGAACTCGGCACGCACGCGTTCGGCCTGCCCGGCGAGTTCGCCCAGGTCCGCCGTCGCGCGGCCGGCTTCGGAGAGCGACCTCTCGGATCGAGACACGAGATCGTCGAGACGGGCCAGCACGGACCCGGACGGGTCCGGGTCGTCCGGGTCGATGGACAAACGCTCGAGCACCGCGTCGCACGCGCGGTGCGCCGGCTCGACCTGCGCCCGGACACGCTGGGCGATGTCTTCTGCCTGCGACTCGGCGTGCTGCTGTGCCTGCGAGATCGTGCGCTCGATCGATGACGTCGCCTGGTCCGCCCTGGCGAGGATCGGCTCGAGTTCTTGGCGGGTGCGCCGCGCCTGGTGCTCGGTCCGCTCGGTCACCGACGCGAGCATGATGTTCATGATCC
>DIYM01000055.1 GCA_002429045.1 Phycisphaerales bacterium UBA6054 | reverse complement strand
CGGGCGTGCGCGCCCGCCGCTACACTCGCCCCGTGACCGCCGTGACCACACCGAGCCAAGCCCAATCAGAACACCGATCAGACCGCGTCCCCGGGGCGCTGGCCGATGCCCTCCGTGGCAGGTTTCTGGTCTTCGACGGGCCCGACGGCTCTGGCAAGTCCACCCAGCACAAGCGCTTCATGCAGGCCTGCAAGCACGCGGGCGTCGAGACCGTCGAGGTGCGCGAGCCTGGCGGGACCGAGGTGGGCGAGCGCATCCGCCGCGCGCTGCTCGAGCACCTCGACCGCGAGGAGATGTCGCTCCGCTGCGAGATGCTGCTCTACATGGCGAGCCGGGCCCAGCTGTGCGAGCAGGTCATCGCCCCGGCGCTCCGAGCCGGCAAGCTCGTCCTCGCGGACCGGTTCATCAGCTCGACCCTGGTGTACCAGGGGCACGCCGGCGGCATCCCCGAGTCGGAGATCATCGCAGCCGGCGCGATCGCGACCCAGGGCGTGAACCCCGACGCCACGCTGATCTTCGACATCGACCAGCGGACCGCCGCCAGCCGGCTCAACCCGCTGCTCGATCGCATGGAGTCCAAGGGCGAGGACTTCCATGCCCGCGTCCGAGCCGGCTACAAGCACCTGCTCGACCTGGGCGACGAGTACGTCAAAGTCGACGCCACCGGCACGCCCGACGAGGTGTTCGCCAACATCATCGGGGTGCTCGGATCCCGATTCGTGGCGGGCTGATCGGGTGCGTGGGCGGTCAAAGGAAGGCACCTAAGGTCCACCCATGTCTTCCTGGCCCCTCTTCATCGCCATCGCCTTCCTCGCCGGGTCGATCCCGTTCGGCTATCTCATCGGCCAAGCCAACGGCGTCGACCTCCGCGTCGTCGGATCCAAGAACATCGGCGCCACCAATCTCGGGCGCGTGCTCGGCAGACGGTTCTTCTTTGTCTGCTTCTTGCTCGACATGCTCAAGGGGCTGATCCCCACCGCGGCCGCCGGCTGGCGGATGGGCCTGCTGGGCGAGTTCTCGATGCCGGGCGACCAGGCCTGGTGGTGGCTGGGCGTGATGGCCGCGTCGGTCATGGGGCACATGTACACCCCGTGGCTGGGCTTCAAGGGCGGAAAGGGCGTCGCGACCGGTCTTGGCGCGATGCTGGGGCTGTTCCCGGCGCTGACCGTTCCGGCGGCCGGGACATTCGTCGTGTTCCTGATCGTGCTCGCGCTCTGGCGCTACGTGTCGGCGGCCTCGATCGCGGGCGCCGCCGCCCTGCCCTTCTGGGCCTGGTACGCCCACCAGCAGTTCAAGACCCTGCAGGAACGGCGGATCTCGTCCGAGCCCGGATTCCGTGACGTGGCCGCCCGCGACATCGACGCCCTGGTGCCCTTCGCGGGCTGGCCGTTCGTGATCGTGGCGGGCCTGCTCGGTGCGCTCGTGATCTATAGGCATCGGGCCAACATCGCCCGCCTGGCCGCGGGCACCGAGCCCAAGATCGGCAGCGCGGAACGTGCGCGGTCCGAGAAGACCGGCCCTCCCGCGGGATCAGCGGGCGGGATCCCGAGCGACGAACAACCCCCCCAATCCTGATCCGTCAAGCGCCGGCGCGCCGATATCAGACTCCATGCGCTGGAACAGACCCTCCAATCGTCACAATCCCAACAGCAAAGCGCGGTCTCGGTCAAGCCGGGGCAACCGCAACCCGATCCGCAATGGCAGGCTTCCACACCCCAGGAGGACCGCCATGCCCCGTTTGCGTCTTGTGACCGACGAACCCGAGATCGAGCCCCCGGCACCCCTTCCCATCGACGCCTGGCGCTCGCCGGGCCGGGACGACACCCGGACCGCCCGCGACCCCATCGCGAGCGTGGAGGAGGCCCTCAGCCGGGTCCAGTCGGGGCTTGACGACCTGAGCGCCCAGCTCGAGTCCGAGGATCCGTTCCCGTTCCCGGGTCGCCGAGACGACGACGGGCCGTACGCCGCCTGATCGCCCCCCGACAACGCCACCCCCCCGACGCCCAGCCGCGCGCCCCCATCGGGCCCCGCCGCCGGGCGTCTTTGCTGTGGCGGCTCGGTGCCGGCGGGAACAGCGGGCGGAACCGCTCACTCGACGCGGATCACCACCAGCGTCTCGTCATCCGCCTGGCGGTGGAGCCCGGTGAACTGGCGGATCGCCCAGAAGACGTGCTCGACGATCTTCGCAGCGGGCGCAGCGGGCTCGCTCCCGAGAAACGCGGCGACGTGCCCGACCAAGCGCGCACGCCCGAACCGCCCGCCCTCGAACGTCTGGGCGTCGGTGATCCCATCGGTGTACACGATCAGCACATCGCCCGAGCGCAGAGCGCGTCTCTCGATGGGATACGTCTCGCCCGCCATCACGCCGGCGACCAGGCCTCCGGCTTCGAGCAACTCGTGCGACCAGGAGCCGTCGTCGCCCCGGCGGAACAGCGCGGGTCGGTCGTGCCCGGCCGAGACATACGCGAGCTCACGCTCGCCGCGTTCGTTCTTCCCGATCGAACCCACCCACGCGGTCGCGAACTCGCTGACCGTCGTATCGCGACACATCGCTTCGTTCGATCGGCGCATGACCATCTCGAGGTCGTCGCTCACCTCGGCGTACGCACGCATGGTCGCGCGGACCGCGCTCATGAGCAAGCCCGCCGCGATGCCCTTGCCCACGACATCGCCCGCGACGACGACCAGGCGGCCGTGGGCCAGGAACAGGTCGTAGAAGTCGCCCCCGACCTCGTAACTCGGGCGGTATCGCGCGGCGATGTCGATGCCGGGCATCGTCGGGACCGAGACGGGGAGCATCCGCTGCTGCACCGCGCCCGCGATCCGCAACGCACGCTGGGTGCGCCGCTCGCGGGCCCGGAGTTTGATCAGGCGGGCCTGCTCGATCGACGCCGCCGCCGATTGACCGATCGAGCGGAGGAGCCGGCGTTCCGATCGCGTGAAAACGCGGCGTCTGCTCGAATACACACGGATCACCCCGATCGGACGCCCGTCGAACACCATCCCGGCGCACATGAACGAGCGGACGTTCTCGCGCACGCTCTGCTCGGGCAGCAGCACCCTGGGGTCGGAGGCGAGGTCTTCGATGAACACCACCTCGCCGGCGAGCGCCCGCCGATCGAACTCGCGGTCCTTGCTCAGCGGGAGCGGGTTGTCCAGCCACGCCTCGCTCAGGTTGATCGCCACCGAACGCTCCAGGTCCGCCTCGCTCTCGCCCTTGGCGAGCCCGTCCGCGTCCTCGGGCAGGAGCATGATCGAACCGGCGTCGAGGTCGAGCACATCGATCGCCGACTTGAGCGCCGCCTCGAGCGTGTCCTTGGCCCGCCCGCCGCGGACCAGCAGGAAGCTGAGCTGGTACAGCGTGTCGATCTCGGCGACCCGATGGCGGAGTTCGGTGACGTCCGAGCACATCTCGCGTGCCGCCGATGCGATCAGCCGCCCGGCGCGCACCGCACGGTCGTGCGCCTCGCCGTCCTCGCTGGGGTAGACCACGACCGACCCGATGGGCTGCTCCTGCACCTCGATGCGGAACACACGCGCGCCGCCCGGGATCGGGCGTTCGATCCCCGGCCCGTCCGGCGTCGACCGCGGGCCGAGCACGTGACCGAGCTCGTCGCGCAGCTCGATGTTCACCCCGTTGATCTCGGTGAGCAACTCGCACATCGCGCTGATCGAGCCGTCTGTCCAGAAGTCGCGCACGGACGCGGACCGCACCGTCGCGATCGGCACGCCCCCCGACCCGCCGCCGACCATCGCGGGCCTCCTGTCCGACCCGGATGTCTCGCCAGCATCGATCATCGGTTACGGCTCGCCGGGCCGCGCGTCGCCGATGAGCCAGACCTGGCGCAGCACGTTCGCGAACCGACGGTCGTCCTCGGCCCCGATCTCATCGATCAGACCCAGCCCCTCGCGCACGATCTCCGGGCGTCCGTTCTGGTAGCCAAGGTAGGCGAGCAGCAGCGCCGAAGACCGGCGCACGCCGATCTGCTCGATCCCCTCGCCGCCCGCCAGCTCGATGCCGGCACGCTCGCGGAGCGCGGCGATCAGCACATCCACACGGTCCGGCGCCGGCAGCAGCTTGCCCGCGTACCGCGTGCCGATGATCTCGGGGTGCTGGGTCAGCAACTGCCGCAGGTTCACGGACGCGGAGATCACCAGCCCCGCGCCCAGCTGGGCGTGGACCCGACCGATCTGCGACGCTTGGTCGCCCGGGCGGATCGCCAGGGCCCGGGCGAACCGCTCCTCGGCGTCGAAGTACCGCTCCGCGGCGATCAGCCGCTCCCCGGTCCGCATGTGCTCGCTGTAGAGGTCGCGCGTCTCCGCGTTCGGATCGATCAACGCCGTGATCTGGAGGTCCGGATCGCGGAGCAGTTCCAGCGTCGAGTCATCGACCGTGAACCGCGGGCGCTGATCGTCTGTGGTCACCCCGCCGAACGAGCCGGCAACTGGGTTGGCGGGGTCGACCGGGCGCGTGCGTGCGTCGTCGCCGGTGATCGACGCCGTGGGATCGGGAGCGGCCGGTTCCACCGCGCCGACCGGATCGGTCGCGGCGCCCGGAGCGTCACCGCTCGCGGGCCCTCCCGATGGATCCATCGGATCGGCGGGTTCGGTCGTGCCGTCTGCCTCGGGCACGTCGATGCCCAGCATCTCCAGCCGCATGCGTTGGATCTGGTCCGCGATGGAACGCTCGGCGTCGCCCGGCTGCTCGCCCATCGCCTCGGCCCGCTGCGCCGCACGCTCTCGCAGGCGTTGCACGACCTCGTCGTACCCCGTGCGGGCGCGCTCGCCGACCGGGTCACGCGGGATGTTGGGGTTCCGCTCCGCCTCGTCCTCGTCGTCCTGCTTCATGGGCGTGGACATCAGGCCCGTCAGGGGTGACGCCGTGAGCCCGTACTCGTCCCGCTCGATGCCCTCGTAGAACACCGAGAGCACCACAGGCGTGAGGTTCGTCGTCGATGTGTACGTCGACGCGCTGCGGAGCGTGCCCGTCAGCGAGTCCGCCAGCGACTCGGCGAGCGCCGACTCCTGCGCCGAGGGGCGGTAGAGGTTCAGCCCGCGCGGGTCCGTGCTCTGCGGATCGAACCCGATCGTGCCCGGGCGGTTCTCCGACAGCGGGTCCACGCCCGACTGGCTCGCGGACGGCTGGTACAGCCGATCGC
>DIYM01000046.1:20077-29269 GCA_002429045.1 Phycisphaerales bacterium UBA6054 | reverse complement strand
ATCGAAGAAGTTCAGCACACCGAACGGGCCGGCAACGTCCGCGTCGCTGCAAGGGGGGGTGATCGAGAACACGGTGATCGAATCGCCGGTGCCCGACGACACCACGAGCCGCTGGGTGGTCCCGTCGTCGAACAGGTTCAGCCCACCCCAGCACACGCCACCGAACCCGAAGCCCTGAAACGCCGCGGCAGCCGTTCCGGTCGCGACATCCACGTTGTACACCGTGTCCGACGGGACATCGAGCACATACAACGCCCCGGTCCGCTGATCGAACACGACGCCCTGCACGTCGGTCAGCGTCGCCCCGGTGACCGGCAGCGGTGTCACGTTGGCCGCGTCGTCGACCTGCTTGAGCAAGCCGCCGCTATCGGCGATGACGATGCTCGGACCGAAGACCGCGGCATCGACCGGATCCACCATCGAGCCGTTGTCGTCCCGGACCTGCACCTCGCCCTGCGGGGTTTCGAGCGACCACGTCCACAGATCGCGGATGCTGTTGAACCCCCGATCGGTCTGGAACATCATCCCGGGGGTCAGCAGCGTGCCGGTGTAGGAGTCGGGCACCACCGTCATGCCGACCGGATCGTCGTCCCCCGAATGGAACCCGGAGACCCACCGGGACTGCGTGCTCGAGCCGTCGGTGAAGTCGATCTCGATCCGCTCGATGTTGCCCGGGAAATCCTCCGAGACAAACAACGCGCCGGTGACGGGATCGACCTCGAGCCCGGCGACGTCGTCGGTCGCCTGGATCTCCGTCGCCACGCCCGCGGCGTCGATGCGATAGACATCGCCCGGACGATCACCCACATAGATCAAGCCATCGAGCGGGTTGATCAGCGCCGAAACCGGGTCGTCAAAGGAGACTTGGCGTTCGAGCACCCAGCCGTCTTCGAGGATCGCCGGGCCAGGCCCGCCCATCGCGGGCAGACCAGCCGCCAGACTCACGAAGATCGCTCCCCCCACCGAACGCTGATTCCAGACCATGCTTCTCTTCTCCAAACTGCGAGCAGCCCATCGATTGATTGTCCGCGGGGGGTACGCCATCAGCCGGACCGACCCCCGAGCGTATCAAACGCGACCGCCCGAAAAAAGGGGGTCGTAGCAGCCGAGCCTTAACCCGTTCCATACCAGCGACCTACGATCCGGCTTGCTCGCCGCCGCTCTCCAACTCCGCGCGCCCTCCGGTTCGGTCTCGCTCGGCTCCAACCTCCTGCTCGCGCCCATCGCGGGCTGGTGCGAGCTCGCGTGGCGCATCACCGCCCGCTCGTGCGGCGGCGTCGGGCTCGCGTGCACCGATCTGCTCAGCCCCACCGGGCTGATCTGCGGCTCGGAAGCCTCCTACGACCTCGCCCGCACCCACGACCTCGACCAACCGATCTGCATGCAGCTCTACGGCGGGGACCCGGAGACCCTCGCCGACGGGGCCCGCTGGTGCGCCGACCACGGCGCGACCGTCGTCGACATCAACATGGGCTGCCCGGTCGACAAGGTCTGCAAGAAGGACGGCGGCAGCAAGCTGATGTGCGACGTGCCCAACACGTTCCGCATCTTCGAAGCCGTGCGCCGAGCGCTCCCGGATTCGATCCCCCTGACCGCCAAGATGCGTTTGGGCTGGGACGAAGCCGCCTACGAGCAAGGCGTGCCCGAAGCACTCGCGGTCGGGCTGTGCGAGCGGGGCGCGGCCCTCATCACCGTCCACGGTCGCACGACCGAGCAACGCTTCAAGGGCCAATGCCGGCGCGAGGGCATCCGGCGTGTGGTCGACGCCGTCGGGGAATCGACCGGGCGGTACGACGGCACTCCCGCGGGCGGCGTGCCCGTCATCGGGAACGGCGATATCAAGCAACCCTCCGACGTCATCGGCATGATGCGCGACACCGGGTGCGCGGGCGTGATGATCGGGCGGGGCTCGTTCGGCAACCCCTGGATCTTCCGCGAAGCGTGGGCGCTCCAGCACGGCACCGATCCGGCCGAGGTGGCCCCCACTCAGGACGAACGCCTCGACACTATCAAGGCCTACTTCGACCGCATGATCGAGTTCCGCAGCGAGCACCACGCGATGCACGTGATCCGCCAGAAGATCAGCTGGCTGGGCAAGACCATCAACGCCGGGCACTGCCGCCAGCTCAAGGACGACGTCCGCACCGCCAAGACCCCCGCCGACGTGCACGCCGCGATCCAACGCTGGCGGGCGCGCCGCCCGGATCGGGCCGAGCAGGCCGCGGATCGGTCGACGGACCCGGCCGCGGCTGCCCCATAGCACGCCCGCCGCACCCCGATCGCCGACGTTCCGCTTTCCTATTGGTTGGTCGGCTTGGCGCTCCGGGCCAGAATCCCGTTCGGAAACTGTCCCGATCCGAGGAGATCCCGATGCGCCGATCGCTTCCCGTTCTGCTGCTGTGGCTCGCCTGCCCGCTCGCGCACGCCGACGATCTCGCGGTGCCGCGCGACTTCCCGACCATCCAGTCCGCCGTCGACGCCGCGGCGTCGGGCGACCGGGTCCTGATCGCGCCGGGCACCTACACCGAGCGGATCGCGTGGACCGGCAAGGGTCTGTCGCTGATCGGCACCGACGGCGCGGCGTCCACCATCATCGACGCCCGCGGCGCACCCGGCAACGGGCCTGCGATCGATGTCGTCCTCTCATTCGGGGAGACGCTCGTCGCGCAGGGCCTGACCGTCCGAGGAGACGAGAGCCGCTTCGCCGACGGCATCACATTCTTCGGCAGCGCGGGCATGCTCCTCAGCGGGGGCGAGCACATCATCCAGAGTTGCGTGGTCGAAGACTGTTCGATCACCAACTGGCCCAACTTCGGATTCCGGTGGGGCGGGGGCGTGCTCTCCTACGGGCTCACGACCCTGCGCGTGTTCGACTCGGTGTTCCGCAACAACACCGGTGAGGCCGGGGGTGCGCTTGCTGCAGAAGGCTCGATCGAGATCCGGGGCTGCGTCTTCGACGAGAACTCCGCGACGGCCAACGGCGGCGCGGCACTGCTCGTCGGTCAGATCCTCGCGCTCGAAGGCTGCACCTTCCGCAACAACACCGCGCGGCTTGCGGGCGGCGCCCGCGCCAGCGGCGAGATCGTCCGCTGTGTGTTCGTCGGCAACACCGCCACCGGGGGGATCGGGTCGGACGGCTCGGGCGGCGCGATCCGCGGCCCCGTCTCGTCGCTGCTCCAGTGTGTCTTCTACGACAACAGCGCGAGCACCTCGGGCGGCGCGGTCGCGAGTTCGGCACCCGCCATCAACGTCGAGTCGTCCCTGTTCCTCGACAACTCGGCCCCGACCGGGTCTGCCGTGAGCACGACGCTGGACGCTGCCGCCGTCAACACTATCTTCTGGGACAATACCGGCGGCGGGATCATCGCGGCGAGTTCGGTGACCGTCGACCACTGCGTCGTCCAAGAGCCCACACCCGGCGCCGGCAACATCGTCACCGACCCCATGATCGCCCATCCAGCCAACGAGGACTGGTCGCTCGCGCCCGGCTCGCCCGCGATCGACGCGGGCAGCAACCTGCTCGTCCGGCTCGACGCGGACGACCTCGACATGGACGGGCTGATCAACGACCGCGATCCGTTCGACTTTCTCGGCAACCCGCGCTTCACACAGGACCTCGCGGTCCCCGACACCGGCGCGACCGAAATGCTGCTCCCGCCCGTCGACATCGGACCCATCGAGCGCGACATCCCCACCGTCGGCGACGGCAACGACGACTGCAACAACAACTTCGTCAACGACTTCGTCGACATCCGCGACGGCGCCGACGCCGACTGCAACGACAACTTCATCCCCGACTCCTGCGAGATCGCGGCTGACCCGTCGCTCGACACCAACGCCGACGGCGTGCTCGACGCCTGCCAGAACCTCTGCCCGCCCGACATCGCCGCCCCGTTCGGGCAGCTCAACTTCTTCGACGTCGTGCAGTTCATCAACTGGTACAACGCCGGCTGCCCATAACCGGTCCCGGCTCCCGTTTACCACGAAACCGAGCGCCGCCCGCCCGCGTATCGGCTGTGCCGCCCGGGTTCTCCGGGCGTTGTCGCCGGATCTCGTTCCGAGAGTCGGCCCGAAGAACCAGACCCGACGCCGAAGGAGCACGCCGATGCCCCCGATCCACGCCCAGGCCGCCGCCTCGTTCGCCCTCCTCGCAGGATCTGCCGCCGCCCTCCCCATCGACGGCCCCCTCGACGCCCCCCACCTCCACCAGAACTGCTCGCACGCACACCACCCGACCGCGCCGGGTGTCGAGCTCGCCCACGCCTGCTGGCCCGCCGCCGACGGCACGCTGACCGGGCGGCGCATCCCGGTCGAGACCCTCGACGCCGAGACCGTCGCGCTCCGCCAGTTCATGGCGTCCCGCAATCTCACCCGCGGGACCGTGCCCGAGCGGATCGACATCGTGTTCGTGGGCGACGGATACACCGCGTCCGAGCAGGGCCTGTTCCAGAGCGATGTGGACGCGATCGAGGGCGACCTGTTCCAGTACGAGCCGTTCACCACATACAAGCCGTTCTTCCGCGTCCAGCGGGTCGAGGTGGTCTCGAACGAGTCGGGCGTGGACAACGACCCGGTCCAGGGCATCGAGCGCGACACGGCGCTCAACATGGGCTACTGGTGCGGCGGGACCGAGCGGGCGCTGTGCGTCAGCGTCTCGCGCGCCATCCAGGCCGCGGGCGCCGGCGTGATGACCGACGTCGACCAGGTCATCGCGATCTCCAACTCGACCAAGTACGGCGGCGTCGGATACCCCTCTTCCAACGTCGGCACCTCGGCCGGGCGCAACAGCGCCGCCACGCAGATCGTCATCCACGAGCTCGGGCACTCGCTCGGAAACCTCGCGGACGAGTACACCTACGGCGGGCCCACGAACTACACCGGCGGCGAACCCGGAACCGCCAACGTCTCCACCTACGATCAGTCCGAACAGATCGCCCAGCAACGCAAGTGGTACCGCTGGATGGGCGCGTCGTTCCCGGTGTTCGATAACCCGGTCGGCGCCTACGAGGGCGGCCAATACTCGGTCAACGGGATCTACCGCCCCAGCAACAACTCGATGATGCGGTCGCTCGGGCGTCGCTTCAACGCCGTCAGCGCCGAGCAGCTCATCAAGGAGTTCTACCGGGAGGTCCGCCCCATCGAGGACAGCACCCCCGTCGACTCCGAACTCACCGGCGACGACTCGATCTTCTGCGTCCCGGTCCAGCCCGACGGGCACGACCTGACCATCGTCTGGGACATCGACGGCACCCCGATCCCCGCGGCGACCGATCAGACCACGCTCGACCTGACCACGCTCTCGCTCGGCAACTCCGAGCGCGTCATCACCGCGACCGTGGTCGACCCCACCCCATGGGTGCGCGACCCGAGCATCCGCCAGCAGTTCCTGACCGAGACCCGCAGCTGGGTGGTCAACCGCTGTGAACGCCTGGCCGATATCGACGGCAACGGAGTGCTGACGTTCTTCGATGTCTCCTCGTTCACCCTCGCGTTCCAGATCCGCGACCCGCTGGGCGACTTCAACGGCGACGGGCTCTTCAACTTCTTCGACTTCGTCGACTTTATCAACGAGTTCACGAACCCGTGCGGGAACTGAGCCAGAGCCATCCCGGACGACCCCATACGACACCTCCGACCGCGCCGGCTTTTGCGGATTCCGGCTGGATCGGGGCGTGGCTTCGTGGTTGAATGAGCCGTCACCGCCGCGGCGCCTTGGCCCGCTGCGCACCGATGCTCGCCAGGGGGAGGACCGTCAGCATGACCGATCGCCGCAGCCCACCCGGGACCGACCGCCGGCCCCGCACGGCGCCGTGTTTCATGGCCGCCGCCGTTCTGTACGCGACCGCGGCGACGACCCACGCGGGCGACAGCGCCCACCGCGGGACGGTCCTGCCCACGGGCGGGCGTGTTTCGCTGCTTGTCGAATCGCCCGACGCCAGGTCTTCGATCGCCGCCCACCCACCGGGCGAGCTCGTCTCGAAGAGCGGAGACGTGCCCCCGCCGCTGTTCGATCGCGTGGTGCACGCCCGCGTGCTCGTGCAGCACACCGGGCGCCGGTTCGAGATCCCGAGCACGCGCCCGCTCGGCGATCTCGGCGTGCGGTCGGTGACCCCGCTGGCATCGGTCGCCGGGTTCGTCGCGATCGAATGCGAGTCGGTCCGCTCCGCGGCGGATCTCGCCGACTGGCTCGGCGACCAGCCCGGGATCGTGCACGCCGAACTCGACACCGAACGACCAAAGACCACGCGTTCTCTGCCGAGCGATCCGGGGTTCCCCGAGCAGTGGCATCTCGACAACACGGACAACCCATCCGTCGATCTCAACGTCACACCCGTGTGGGCGATGGGCATCACCGGCGCGGGCGTGACCGTCGGTGTGGTCGAGGGCGGCTGGCAGGACGACCACCCCGACCTGATCGCCAACTTCGATGCCGGAGCGAGCATGCCGGGCGGCTCGGCGACCTCACACTCGACAAGCTGCGCGGGCATCATCGCCGCCTCCGCGGACAACGGCATCGGAGGCGTCGGCGTCGCCCACGGCGCCAGGGTCTCCAAGCTGATCTACGGCGGACCGCCTTCCGCAACCGCCGACGCGCTCGCGTTCCGCGACGATCTCAACCCGATCAAATCCAACTCGTGGGGACCGCCCGACTTCGGCATCCTCGCCGGGATCTCGGCCGTCGAACTGGCCGCACTCGAGCAGTACGCGTCGGGCGGACGGTCCGGGCTGGGCACGGTCTTCGTCTGGTCGGCCGGCAACGGCGGCGAGGACGACGACCGGGTGGACTACGACCCGTACGCGTCCAGTCGCCACACCATCGCGATCGGATCGATCACCGAGAACGACACCAGCCCCAGCTACGCGGAGCCAGGCAGTTCGCTCTTCGCGGTCGTGCCCTCCAACGGGGGCGGGCGTGGCATCTTCACCACGGCCAACAACTCGGGATACAACCCGGACTTCGGTGGCACCAGCGCGGCGTGCCCGCAGGCGGCGGGAGTCATCGCGCTCATGCTCGAGGCCAACCCGACGCTCTCGGCACGCGACATCCGCCACATCATCGCACGCACCGCGCGCCTCAACGACCCGCAGAGCACGGGATGGGAAGTCAACGCCGCGGGCCACGCGATCCACCCGATGTACGGATTCGGCACGATCGACGCGCACGCCGCCGTCCTCCTCGCCCAGGCATGGTCCCCCGTCGGGCCGGAGTCCCTCGCCGACTCGGGGGTGATCCCGGTCGGCGCCGCCATTCCCGACAACAGCCCGGACGGGGTGACGCTCGCGATCGAGATCGACGAACCGATCGATGTGGAGCACGCCGAGCTCATCCTCGGCGTCCGGACGAACTATGTCGGGGACCTGTCCATCAGGCTCACGAGCCCGTCCGGGACCGTGTCCGTCCTCGCCGAGCCGCGCGACGATCCGCAGAACGACCTCGACCAACGCGTGTTCACCTCGGTGAGACACTGGGACGAGCCGGGCGAGGGCACCTGGACGGTGCACATCGCCGACCGCGGGCCGCTCGACCTGGCGACGTGGGACACCGCCCGCATCGCCCTCTATGGCACCGAGCCGGATCCGTCCTGCGGCACGCCCGACCTCGCCGAACCCTTCGGCGTGCTCAACTTCTTCGATCTCGCGGCGTTTATCGCCCTCTTCAACACCCGGGACGCCGCCGCGGACCTGGACGCCAACGGTCTCTGGAACTTCTTCGACCTCGCCGCGTTCATCGCCGAGTACAGCGCGGGCTGCCCCTGATCGGACCCGATTCCGAGCCCTGGCGTCGCCGCGCAGCACGACCCGAGCGGGCGACGCCCTGACCCCGATAACCCAGGCTGCTCCAGGCTCGACCCGGGGAGGGCCCGGATGTTTCCGGAAATATTGAATATCGCCCACGAACCCTTGCATCCCACGCCGGGGGGCGCAGTATTGAGTACTGACAGAGAGCCGGCCCCGGCCGCGATATGATCCACGCAGGCCGATGCAAGGCCCCAGCGATGCCAGCACCCTCCCCCCGTCTCCCGTGCGGGCGGGCCCGACCGAACGGAGACATTCCATGCTCACCCGACGCACCAAGATCGCTTCTCTCGTTCTCCCGGCGCTGCTCGCGCTCGCGCCTGCGGCGTCCGGGCAGCTCATGCCCGTCGACACCCCCCCGGGCCAGCCGACCCAGCCCCCCGGCGTGGCCCCGCTCACCGACCCCACCAGCCTGGTCGGCGAGGGACGCATCGTGTTCGTCTCCAACCGCCTCAACGCGGGCGAGATGCTCGATACCGAGACCGGGCACGTCGAGTACCAGTTCCGCAACGTCGGCAACGGGCCGCTGACCATCAGCCAGATCAAGCCTTCGTGCGGCTGCACCGTTCCCGAGCTCGAAAAGAAGGTCTACCAGCCCGACGAGACCGGAATCATCAAGGTCGATTTCGACCCCAAGGGCAAGCGCGGCAACGTCGTCCAGTCCATCCGCGTCTTCACCGACTCGAAAGCCACCCCCATGGTGAACCTCACCATGGACGCCATGGTCAAGCCGATCGTCGTGCTCGAGCCGAACGCGGTGCTCAACTTCATGTCGGTCGAGAAGGGCCAGCGCGTCTCGAAAGACATCCGTGTGATGGGACGGTTCTCCGAGTTCCAGGTCACACGCGCCACCACCAACGACCCGCTGAACTTCGACGTCGAGGTCATCCCCGGCGGCGAGGTCGAGGTCGACGGCGAGACCCTGTACGAGCAGACCATCCGCGTGATCCTCAAGGAAACCGCAACCCCGGGCCAGCTACGCACCGAACTGTCGATCCGCACGAACGAGGAGAAGAAGCAGATCTTCTCCATGGCGGCCGTCGCACGCGTCATGGGCGACGTGCAGTTCTCCCCGGCACGCCTCACCCTGGGCCGCCTCGAGGTGGGCGACACCTTCGAGCGTGAGCTCCGCGTCACCAGCCGATCGGGCGAAGCTTTCAACATCACCGGCGCCACCCTCAACAACCGCACCGTCAGCGCCAAGTTTGTCGCGACCCCCCTCGATCCCGAGAAGAAGACCGAGTGGATCGTCAAGGTCACGGGCACCGTCGATCAGCCCGCCGCCCGCTTCAACACCGTCGTCAACGTGCTCACCGACGTGCCGGGCGAGGAGATCGTTCCCCTGCAGGTCTACGGCCAGCTCCGCCCGCAGCACTGACCGCCCCCCCCTCCCCC
>DIYM01000046.1:0-20018 GCA_002429045.1 Phycisphaerales bacterium UBA6054 | reverse complement strand
CTCCCCCCCGCCGCTACGCAGGAGCCGCACCAATGCGCACGCTCACCCAACTCCTGGCGATCGCGGGGCTCGGCCTGATCCTCGGCGCCGCGCACGCCATCGTCCGAGGCGAACCCGGCGTGACGCTGAGGGACATCGCTCCCGGCCCCGCAAGGGCGACCGATCCCCCAACACCCAACGGCATCAGGAGCGGCGAGCCGGACAGCGGCGGAGCCAACCCGAGCCAGGCGGTCGATGGGCCCCCGTCAGAACAGACCGCCGAGCCCGGGCCCGATCCGTCCCCCGGATCGGCAAGCGGTCCGGGAGCCGACCCCGCGCCCGTCTCCGCCGACCCGCTCGACGCCCCGGTGCACCCCGGCCAGATCACACTCCGCGAGGCGTTCGAGCTGTTCGAACAAGGAGCCTGGTTCCTGGATGCCCGCAACGAGTCTGATTTCTCCAAGGGCCACATCGAGGGCGCCATCTGGATGCCCGCTTCCCGCGCCAGTTCCAACGACGGCCAAGACGATCTCAACTTTATCCCGCCGGGCGAGGTGGTCGTCATCTACTGCACCGGTGGCGACTGCGACGCGTCGAAAAACACCCAGCGCAGGCTGGCGCTGCTCCAGTACGACTTCGACGTTCGCATCCTCGGCAAGGGATACATCGATTGGATCGAGGCCGATCTGCCCGTGTCGCTGCCCGAAGACGCCGGCGGAGACGAGCCGTGAGCTTCGTCAAACTGCTCGAATCCATCGTGCTGCAACTGGTCTTGCGCATCGCGTTGGGTGGCATCTTCTGCTTCGCGGCGTTCAAGAAACTCGCCGATCCGCAGTCGTTCGCCGAAGCCATCAAGGGCTTCAGAGTGCTCGACGTGAACACGGTCGAGCCGCTCATGGTCACGGGCGCGTTCGTCATCCCGTGGGTTGAGATGATCGCGGGCGCGATGCTGATCCTCGGCTTCTGGACCCGGGCCGCCGCCGCCACCATCGGGCTCGCCCTGCTCGGTTTCATCGGGCTGCTGATCTCGATCATCGCTCGGGAGATCGACGCCAGCTGTTCGTGCTTCGGGGACCTGAACTTCGGATGCCCCGACAAGGTCGGCTGGTGCCAGGTCCTCCGCAACGCGATCATGCTCACACCCGCGATCTATCTCGTGTGGCGCCAGGGCGGGCTGCTCGCGCTCGACGAGGTCCTGGCCCGCCGGGCCGACGCCAGGGCCAGAGTCGCGCTGAGTGCCGCCGATTCCGGAGACCAGGACGCGGTCGCCGCCCGTTGAGAGCCTGTGGCCCGACTCCGGAACCCCTCGACGCCCGCCGGGGCGCGGCCTAGACTCCCCCTCGACTCTTTGTCCGTCGCCCCGGGCGTGCCGCGTGCGCACCGCCCGGAGCCGATCAGCCCGAGACGGAGCCCCCGATGTCCCGCATGCCCCACGGCGAAACGACTCCCCGCAACTCGATGATGAAGACCTCCGGCAAGGGGATCGAATACGTCGACTACAAGGACATCGAGACCCTGCGTCGCATGATGACCCCCAACGGCAAGATCCACGGCCGCAAGCGCAACAACGCCAACGCCCGCCAGCAGAAGATGATCGCCCAAGCCATCAAGCGGGCCCGCTTCATCGGCCTGCTGCCCTTCACCGACGCGACCCTCTGAGTCGGCCTCGTCACCACGCACAATCTGTTGGCCGCCTTCGGAGTCCGTCATGTCCGCGTACGACCGTGACTACGCGCCGATCTTCCTCGCGTTGAATCAGATCGCGGGCAACCGTCAGGCGCGCATGCGCTCCGCCGTCGACACCCTCTGGCGGTTCCTCAAGGACGAGGGCGTCTCGTGGGTCGGCTTCTACACGCGCGACCCGGACAACCCCGATCAGATGATCCTGGGTCCCTCCCGCGACAAACCCGCCTGCAGCCCCATCGGACTCCACGGCGCCTGCGGGCAATCGATGCTCAAGAAGCGTCCGTACCTCGTCCACGACGTCCACAACCTCGGGCAGAACTACGTCGCCTGCGACCCGCGCGACCTCGCCGAACTGGTGATCCCGCTCTTCGAGGACGACGGCACCCCCTACGGCGTGCTCGATCTGGACAGCCTCGAACGCAACGCGTTCAGCGACCACGACGTCAAGGAACTCCGCCGCCTGATGGAAGCCACGGCCATCTCCTGGCCCGCCCCGCATCTGCCGGCGTTGGTCTTCTAGCTGTCCGTATCGCTTGTGGCCAAGAAGCGATGCCCGCACCGCGAGCACCGCCACTCGATGGTGACCAGATCCGACCAATGCCAAGCCGTGATCGCCGCGAACGCCGTCCTCACCAGATTCGGGAACGAACGAACCCAACGCGTGACGCCGCCGCATTTCTCGCAGAGTGGTGTGTGCATCATCAAAACGGATCCCACGCCTTGAACGTCATCCGCTTGCCCGTCACCGGGTGGTGGATCGTCAGCATCGACGCGTGCAGCATGAGGCGGTCCGCCGGCAGCCCGCCGTAGAGCTCGTCTCCCACGATCGGCGCTCCGAGCCCGACCGGCAGGTCGTCGTCGACGCCCGGCATCTCCCCCACCGTGGTCAGCCTCGGGTGCGCCGCGTGCGCACGGAGCTGATGCGTGCGCCCCGTGTGCGGCTCCATCTCGATCCGCGTCACATCCCGCCCGCCCAGCGTCTCGCGCGACAGCACCCGCCAGCGGGTCTCCGACGCCAGCCCCTCGACATGGTCGGCCAGCATCAGCGGACGCACCTCGATGTCCTTGCGGATCGGCAGCGTGATCGTCCCGCCGTCGGACTCCAGATGCCCTTCCACCAAAGCCAGGTACCGCTTCTGGGTCTTGCGGAACTCGAACTGCTTGGACAGGTTCCGGTGGATGTCCGCGTCGAGCGCCAGGATCATCACGCCCGACGTGCTCAGGTCCAGCCGGTGGCAGGTCATCGGGCCGATCGCGTCGGGGAACATCTGCGCCACGCGGGACCGCACGCAATCGTGCTTCTCCGGCGCGATGCCCGGGACCGCCAGCAGCCCCGGGGGCTTGTCCACCACCACGAACCGCTCCTCCTCGTGGATCACCCGGGGCCCGCCCGGGGGCGGTCGGTACGCGAACGTCGGGATCGGGCCGAACTGCACCCGGCGCAGCGGGTGCGGCCCGTTGTCCTTGGGCATCGGCTTCCGCTTGCCCCGCTTCTTGGACCACCGCTTTTTTCCGCGTTTGCGGGGCGTGTTCGCGCCGCCGTCGCCTTGGGGCGGGTTCGGGTTGGCGCTAGGATCGGGCACGGACCCACTCTATTCGAATCGGCCACCTCCAGGAGGAGCCCGCCCGATGCCCATCGCCGCCGCCAGCCTCGCTCTGATCGCCCTCGCCAACACGGCCCCGAACCCCAACGAGCCCTGGGACGCAGCCTGGCCGGCCGCAGAGTCCTGGTGCCTGACCGACCACGTCCAGCTCACCGACGAGACGTTCTTCCTCAAAGCCGGCGAGTCCTACTTCTCGCCCGACGGGCACATGATCATCTTCCAGGGCACGCCGAGGCCCGAGGGCGACGAACCCGCTGAGCGGCACTACGGCATGTACTTCGCACCCATCACACGCGACCAGAGCGGACACCTCGCCGGCATCGGAAACCCCGTCTTGCTTTCCCAGCCCGGCAGCGCGAACACATGCGGCTGGTTCCACCCAACAAAGTTCACCGAGCGCGGCGCGTACACCGTCCTCTTCGGGACCACGACCACCGCACCGGACGACTCCGCCTCTTCCGGCTACCAACGCGGCACGTCGCGGTACACCTGGCAGTTCCCCAATGAAATGGAGATCGTCAAGCAAGACATCCGCCACGTATCGGCACAGATGACCTCGATGGACGATCGCACCGGTGCGATCAACAAGGGCTGGATGACCACCGCCACCGAACCGCTCTGGTCCCGCGACGGCTACGACGCCGAGGGCTCCTGGTCGCCCGACGGACGCCACGTCCTCTACACGCGCCTCAAGCCCGGCTCCGACGACGGCGATCTCTGGATCTACGACCACGTCACCGAGACCCACACCGAACTCATCGCCGAGCCCGGTTACGACGGCGGGCCCTTCTTCTCGCCCGACGGCACCCGCATCTGCTACCGCTCCGACCGCCGCGGCGACAAGGCCCTCCAGCTCTACATCTCCGAGCTCGCGTTCGACGAGACCGGCAAGGTCACCGGCATCGCGAAGGAGATCGCGATCACGGACAACGGGCACGTGAACTGGGCGCCGTTCTTCACGCCCGACGGATCGATGCTGTTCTACGCCACCAGCGAGGTCAGCCACGCCAACTACGAGGTCTACGCGATCGACGCGACCGGCGACCGCCCGCCCGGCGAGCGCGCCAACGCCCGCATCACCGACGCCCGCGGCTTCGACGGGCTCCCCGTCTTCTCCCCCGACGGCCGGTGGATGATGTGGACCGCCCAGCGCGGCGCCATGGTCGAAGGCGAGACCCGCCCCAGCTCCCAACTCTGGGCCGCCCGGATCGACCTCGACGCGGTGAAGGCCCGCCTGAAAGCGAACCAGAAGAGGCTCGACGACGCCAACCTCGAGAAAGGCTTCGACGAGTTTGACCCGAGCATGATGGAACCCTGATCGAGCCAACCGCATGATCGAGCCGGACGATTTCGGGTACCACAGCGTGCGCACGTTCGCGCACGTCGGCGATCCCACCCCGTCCGCCGACCACGCCCCGTTCTGGAACCACTGGTACAAGGCGGTCACCAGCGAACGCCCGTTCCTCCGCCGCCGCCTGACAGAAGACCCCTCAGACCCGACCGCGACGCACGAGTTCGACTCGGCCGGGGGTGTCCGCATCGGAGGCACGGTGGTCGCGCCGCCCGAGGGCACCCGCACGACCGGGGCGCTGGTCGTGGTGCACGGGACCTCGCCCAAGCGGTGCGAGGTGGAAACCGCCCGCTGGAACCAGCTCGCCAGGCGGGGAGTCGCGGTCTTCGCGATCCGGCTCCGAGGCTTCCCGGGCTCGCAGCGGGAGACGGGCGACCTGCGCACGCCCGATCGGCTCGGCGCGGGCTGGCTCGCGAGGGGGCTGGCCGCCGATGACCACAACGAATGGGTGCTGCCCCATGGCGTCGCGGACGTCTTCAACGCGTGCCGGGCCATGCGCAACTGGATGCTCGGGAGACGGGGCGGGGACGAACACCCCGTCGAGTCGACCCCGGAACCGACCGACCATCCCACCGTGATGCTGTTCGGCGAATCGCTTGGCGGGGGCATCGCCGTCATCGCGGCCGCACAACTCGCCGGGCGCCTCCCCCGTGATCACTTCATCGACCGGCTCGCACTCGGCTTGCCCAGCCTGGGCGATTGGGGCTGGCGTTTCGCCCACCGCCCGTGCGGGGCGGCGGTCGATCTCCACAGAGTCCTCACCCACCACGCCGACCGACACACCGATCTGATCGAACGCATCCGCCTCTGCGACGCGGTCGTGCACGCCAACAAGGCACGCCGCCCGACGCTCTGCAAGCTCGCGCACAAGGACGACATCGTCCCCGCCCCGACCGCGGCCGCCGTCTTCAACGCGGTCGACGCCGACCCCGCCCGCAAGTGGCGGTTCCTCGTCCCGTACGGCCACATCGACGGCGGGATCTCCAACGCGCGACGCCACGCCCTCTTCGAGCGATGCATGACCGATTTCTTCGACCCCGCCAGCAGACCGGTCCGGTCGATGCACGCGTGGGAACCGATCATGCACCAAGGCGACCGCGCCCCCGACGGTTCGTCGCCCACCCTCGTGCTGCCAGAGCCGGACCGCGCACCCGATCCGCCAGACGAGCCCGCCCCCGGATCCCTCTTCGCGGGCGATGTCTCGCTCGACGAGCGCGAAGCCGCCCTCATCGACGCCTACCGAGTCATCGGCACCACCCTCGACGCGCTGCCGTACACCGAAGACTTCGACCGCCTGCTCGAGCACGCGGGCGAGGAGAGCCAACGCGACGCGCTGCACGCCCTGCAACGGCTCCGCAAGGCCGGGCGCCTTCCCCGCCTCGGGCGCAGCCGGGAGACACCGCCCAAGGTCGGCACCGAGCACGAACGCCTGCTGGAATCGCTCGTCATCGAGCACGCCGGCACGCTGGGACAGCGCGACCGCCTCCCGTACAGCGCCGAGTTCGATCGCGTCCTCGAAGCATTCAACGCGCAGACCAACGCGTCGCTGTCCGCCCACGACCTCTGGCGCCTGATCGCCCGCCTCGCCAAGTAGCCGCTCACAGACCGGAGCCCGCCATGAACGCATCGAAGAACAAGGCCGTGGACACGCTGATGGACGGGCTGGTCGATTACGCCGGTCTCTTCCCCCCCAGCAAGCTCCCGATGAAGCAAGCCGTCGAGGACTACGGCAGGTACACCCGCTCGGCGCACGCCGACTTCCTGGGCCGCTTCATCAGCCCCGTCTCGAAGCTCATGGATCTCACCGAGCACGGCGCCGTGCTCATGCCGGGCACGTACGCGACGAGCGGGTACCGCGAGATGGCCGACGACCTCCCCGCGTGGTCCGTCTCGGCGATCATCGACATCGATCTCGACGAAGCGCTGGGTGTCATCGCCGAGTTCAACAACCACCACAAGCACGAAGAGCACGGGCTCGCCCGCGTCGACGCGATCGAGATGAGGATCGACGAGCCGGGCGACGTCGACGACGCCCTCGACCTGATCCCCGACTCCATCACGCCCTCGTTCGAGTTCCCACGCTCGGCGGTGTTCGCAGGAGACCCGCGCGGCTTCATCGCCGCGCTCGCGGGCAACGACTCGCTCGCCAAGATCCGCTGCGGAGGGGTCACGCACGACCTCTTCCCCTCCGCCGACGACATCGCCCGTTTCATCCAGGCCTGCCACAGCGCCGATGTCGCGTTCAAAGCCACCGCCGGGCTGCACCACCCCGTCCGCGCCGAGCAGGACCTGACCTACGAAGACAAGCCGCCCCGCGGCGTGATGCACGGGTTCCTCAACGTGTTCCTCTCCGCCGCCCTCGTCCGCGTCGCCGGCATCGACCACGAGACCACCGTGCGGGTCCTCGAAGAGACAGACGCCAACGCGTTCGTGCTCAACGACGAGGACGCCGGGTGGCGCGACTACACCATCAACCTGATCGAACTCAGCCGCGTCCGCGAGGCCTTCGCGACCTCCTACGGCTCGTGCTCGTTCACCGAACCCACCGACGACCTCAAAGAACTCGGGCTGCTCTGACGATCCCATCGCCCGCCGGCGCTACCCTCGCCGGTGAGCAGCAACCGCCCTTTTTTTTACGGCTGGATCATGCTCGGCGTCGCGATCGCGATGGCCGTCGCCACCATGCCGAGCCAGACCGTCGTCGTCTCGATCTTCAACGATTCGTTCCGCCACGCCGCCTCGATCAGCCTCGAGGACCTCAGCCTCGCGTACACGGTCGGCACGATCCTGGCCGCCTTCCCGCTCCCCTGGGTCGGTCGCATGGCCGATCGCCACGGGCTGCGGGCCGTCACGGCAACCGTGACCGTCTGCTTCGTCGCGGCGCTGCTATTGCTCTCGAGAGCCACGAATCTCGTCCAACTCGGGCTGTGCTTCTTCCTGATCCGTTTCCTGGGCCAGGGCTCGCTGGGCATGCTGGCCGGGCACACGCTGGCGATGTGGTTCGAGCGACGCCTCGGCGTGACCCACTCCATCCTGGCGATCGGCGGCTTCGCGTTCGGCTCCGCCCTGATGCCACGCCCCACCGCGTGGCTGATCGAGAACCACGGGCACCGGACGGCCCTGATCGTGCTCGCGGCGTTCGTCGCGATGCTCGTCCTGCCCGCGTTGCTGCTGATCTTCAAGAACAAGCCCGAGGACATCGGCCAGCACCTCGACGGTGACCCGCGCGAGCACGCCACCCACGACACCGTACACGGCGGGCCCGCCCCGCCCGACGACCCCGCCTTCACCCGCAGGCAGGCGATGGGCACCCGCGCCTACTGGATCCTCGTCCCGATCATGTGCGCCAACGGGCTCATCGGCACCGCGCTGCTGTTCCACATGCAGGCCATGCTCCGACAGGTCGGGCTCGAAGGCACCGAGACACAAACCGCCACCGCGATCCAGCCGTGGCCGATCTGCTTCGGCGTCGGCATGCTGGTGATCGGCTACCTGGTCGACCGCTTCAAGCCCCGCCGCCTCATGCCGCTGGGGCCGGTGCTGATGCTCGTCGCGTGCGTCGTGAGCCTCGCGCCCGTCGCGGGCTGGGTCGGGGCCGAGCACGCGGTCCTGATGATGGGCGTCGGCATGGGCGTGTTCGGGTTCTCGATGGCCGTGGCCGTGGCCGTGGGCAACCCCGCGATCGCGCGGTACTTCGGGCGCACCCACCACGGCGCGATCCGCGGCACGATCTCGCTCGCCCAGGTCGCGGCCACCGGCATCGGGCCGTACCTGGCCGGCGGCGCGTACGCCCTCTCGGGCGAGGACTTCACGCCGATCCTGATCGTCTTCGCGAGCTCCGGGGTTCCCTTGGCGATCGGTTCGCTCTTCCTCCGCCCGCCCACGCCGCCGGCCGATCCCGACCGCCGCACCGACCCCGACGAGCCGGACCCGATCCAGACCTGACGCTCGTCGGCTCCGTAGGATGCCCTCCCACCAAGGAGACGCGCATGCCCTACACGATCGACGAGACCCACGACCCCAGCCTCGAGTCATGGGTCGAGAGCGCCAACGACCCCAACACCGACTTCCCGATCCAGAACCTGCCGTTCTGCGAGTTCGAACTGATCGATCCCCGTGATGACGAAGACGAGCGGCCCCGGCTGGGAATCCGCCTCGGAGACTCGTTCATCGATGTGGAGATTCTCCGCGAAGCACGCCTGCTCGATGGTGCCATCGATCACGACGAGATCCACTTCTGGAACTTCCACAACGTGCCCTATGCAAGCCGTGAAGAACTCTCCGCCGTTCGTCAACGGATCGCGCAGCTGTTCTCGACCGCGTCAGACGCACTGCGCTCGAACGAGTGGCTGACCAAGGCGGGTGTGATTCCCGCCTCACGCGTCCGCAATACACTCCCCGAAGGCATGATCGGCGACTACACCGACTTCTACGCCTCCCTCTACCACGCCACCAACGTCGGCTCCATGTTCCGACCCGACAACCCGCTGCTGCCCAACTACAAGCACATCCCCATCGGCTACCACGGGCGGGCGTCCTCCGTCGTCGCGTCCGGCACGCCGGTCCGGCGCCCCGTCGGGCAGCAAGCGCCCGCAGAAGAGGGCGGCTCGCCCTCGTTCGGGCCCTGCAAGCTGTTCGACTACGAACTGGAGATGGGCGCCATCATCGCCCGCGGCAACGAACTCGGCGAGTCCATCTCCATCGCCGACGCCGAGGACCACATCCTCGGGCTCTGCCTGCTCAACGACTGGTCCGCCCGCGACCTGCAGAAGTGGGAGTACCAGCCGCTGGGCCCGTTCCTGGCCAAGAACTTCGCCACCACCGTCTCGCCCTACATCGTCACCATGGAAGCCCTCGCCCCGTTCCGCTGCCCCGCGCAAGAGCGCGCCGCGGGCGACCCCCAGCCGCTCCCCTACATGGACAGCGACGACAACCGCGCTTCGGGCGGCTTCGACATCACCCTCGAAGTCCACCTGTCCAGCCAGCAGATGCGCGACAAAGGCATCGACCCCGTCCGCCTGACCCGCGGCAACTTCAAGGACATGTACTGGACCTTCGCCCAGATGGTCGCCCACCACTCCGTCAACGGCTGCAACCTCCAGCCCGGCGACCTGCTCGGCTCGGGCACCGTCTCGGGCCCGACCCGCGACAGCCGCGGCGCGATGATCGAGCTCACTTGGGACGGCGACCCGTTCAGCGACCCGCCCGTCGTCGCCCCCGGCACGCAGCGCACGCCCATCACGCTGCCCACCGGCGAAGAGCGCAAGTTCCTCGCCGACGGCGACGAGGTCATCCTGAAAGGCTACTGCGAACGCGACGGCTACCGACGCATCGGCTTCGGTGAGTGCCGGGGCATCGTCACCCCGGCAAGGAGCGTGTGATGATCGCCCCCGATAGTTCAAGATCAGACAACACGATTCCAAGCGATCCATTCGCGGCGGCTCTCTGCGTCACGCTCGACAACCAGATCGCCCGCATGCACGCCGCACTCGAAGACCTCCCCCAGGAGGCCTACGACGCCGAGCAGCCCAACGACTGCAACAGCATCCGCGCCATCGGCGCGCATCTGATCACGCTGTGCCGCTTCCAGCTCATCCTGCTCGAATCCGAGCTGGCCGAGAGCATCCCGGACGACCACGCGGCCGCCACGCCGGCGCAGCTCCGAGAACTGCTGGGTGCGTCCATGCAGCAGGTCCGGCGCGCCATCGCCGATCACGATCCCGCCGACTGGCTCCGCGTCCCAGCCGCCCCACGCGAGGGCAACTGGGGCGACGAACCCACCGCGATGCGCTTCGTCCGCCCGTTCAACGACCTGGTCAACCACCTCGGCGCCATCCGAGCGCTGCGCCGCGTCATGGGCGTACCGAACGAGCGGACGCAGTAGCCCCCAGGGCTCAGACGCCCTCGTCCGGATCCCGGATCATCACCGCGACCGCGGTCTGCTCGTGGTGGTAGATCTCATCCCCGATCGGCCCGATCTCGCCGGCGGCGAAGAAGCCGGCAAGCGGGATCCCGCCGCCCGGATCCACCGCTTCGCCCGTCTTGGCCAACCCCGGCCCGTCGGGCCTCGGATCGAACGCCCGGCTGACCGCGCCCGCGTCGTGCCCGGGAGACTCGAAGAACGCCTCGCCCCGCCCGACGCAACTGAACATGAGCGCCCCCGCGGGGCGGTCGTACAGCCGCTGCCCGTCCATCAGCAACGACAGGTCCTCGCGTGCCGTGCGCGCATCACGCAGATGCAGCTGCACGGTCTGGCCCGCGCGGACCAGATCGCCCACCGCGACCGAACCCGAATCCTCGTCCGCGCCGAGGACCGCCCGGACCAGGTAATCCCCGCGCCCGAGGTGACGCTTCGTGTCGTCGATCACCCGCCCGATCAGCAAGGCCCCGCCCAGCAACGCGCGGTCTTCGTCGCTCAGCGTCCGCACCGACGCCCGCATCGCGTCCAGCGCCCGCTCGCCCGCCAACTCGAGGATCAGATTCCCCCGCGCCTTGGTGATCACCATGCGGGGGCCGAACGGGCGGCATCCCTGGCTCACCACCGCGTCCAAACGCACGGGACCCGACAACGACACACCCATCGCGCCGACCGACTTGACGCGACCATCGCAGACCAGCGAGTTCTTGCCCGGCTGGTTCGCCGCTGACGCCAGCCCGCCCATGATCGTCCCGATCGGTTCCTCCCGCTTGCCGCCGATCACACGCCTGGTCCGGCACGCCGACAGATCCGGGATCAGGTTCACCAGCGGGACCGAGAACGGGTCCGCGAACACGAACGCACCGCGGAAGTCGTCCCCCGCCCCGATCGACTCGCCCAACGCCTCGGCGCGCTCGCCGGGTGACAGCGACGTCGCGCCCGGCTCGATCCAGAACGGCCTCACCCGCACGCCCGGCAAGCGCATCGCCATGCCCGACAACCCCGACCCGCCCTCCCGGTCCGACCCGCCGCCCATCACCCCGCTCGCGGTCAACGCCACGATGTGCCGCGCACCGGTCCGCGCACGCACACGGTCCTCGATCATGCCCATCCGACCCGCGTGCTCCGCGGACGCGAACAGCATCACCAGATCCGGCGATGGGACCGCCATCCGATCGGACAGCTCATCCGCCGCCGACACCGGATCGGCGCCCGTCGACAGACCCGAACCGCAGCACACTCCGCTCGCTTCAGACACCTCGCGCGTTCACCGGGGCATCACATCGACCCGTTCCGGGCGGATCACCATCAGGCGTAGCTGCGGGTCGAACCGTGCCTGCCCGATGATGCCAACGACCGAACCCACCTTGCCGTCTACCCCCTCGCCCGGCTCCAGATACCCCAGCGTCCGCGGCGAGCCGTCGATCGTGTTCACCGCCTGCACACGGTACATCCTGGGCAGCCGCTCGCCGTTGTACACGCTGCTCTCGGTCAGCAGACCGACCAGCTGGTACGACCGCCCCCGACGCCACGCATCGACCTGAGCCCCGAGCGCCACGGCCCGCTCGTCCGCCTCGGCCAACGCCGCGCGGATCGCACGACGCTGGTCCCGCGTCTCGATCCGAAGCCTCAGCCACTCGATACGCTGGTCGAGCTGCCACGCCAGGCGGTCGTCGTCGTCTGTCGAGGCACGAGTCCGCTGGAACTCGGCCAGCAACTCGTCGAGCGCCTGATCGGCCTCGGCCGCGGGCTGACGACGCGTCGCCTCGAACGAAGCCTCCAACTCCTCCAGCCCCGCCGGCAGCAACGCCTCCCCGGGACGACGCGCCGAAGCCCCCGGGCGCGCCGCCTGCGACACCTCCACCGCAGCAGGCTCGGGCTCACCCACCGCTCCGGACTCGGGCTCGGATCCACCCGCCCCCGCCGCGCCGGTCTCGTCCGCCCGATCCGGGCCGATCGCGGGCGCCTCGTCGGTCCCGGGCTCGGTCCCGGGCTTGGTCCCGGGCTCGGTCGGGGGCTGCTCTTCGGTCTCGCCCCGACCCGAGTCGACGGGCGTGTCGTCGGCGCCCTCCCGGACACCCCCGAGATGCCGCTCGACCTCCTCGGGCGTGGCGTCCCGGAGCGCGTCCCTCGGGACGAACACCCGCGCAAAGCCCTCCGACACGGGAGGCTCGACCGGCATCACCCGGTACCCCACCACGTCGCCCGAATCGTTCTTCAGCGCCTCGGTGACCCGCAGGACCGTCCCCGCCGGCAACGCCGGGTCGTACACCGCCATCCAGCTGCCGGACATCCCCATCAGTTCCGAAGGCGCCCGGAGACCCGACGCCTCGACCAACTCGACCCGGGTCGAGCCGTCCGCGTCCTGGCCCACCACGCGGACCTCGTCAACCGGCACCATCACCGTCGAGCCCGCGGGGTACCGCACCCGGCTGAACGCGTCGGTCTCCCCATCCACGCGGACCACACGGCCGGCGTTCAACTCCATCACCGTGTAATAGACCGAGTCCGGCCCGCTGCGTGCAGGCACCGCGTCGCGCTCGATCACACGCCACGCGGGCGCGACCTCCCGGACATCCTGGGCGGGCAGCGCCGATGCAAACAACGCTGGGACTGCGATCAAGGCGAACGTCGTGATCTGGCGCAACACCGGGGCCTCCTTCGGCTATGGGACAGCAAGTCTATTCGGACCAGCCGCGGTGTCGCGTCCACACCCCGATGAGTCGCCCCCGCCGACTCCCCACTCTCGGCGGTGCCGCACGCTCCGAAACACGACCCACCCACGAAGCGACCCCAGCGATACTCGCCCGCCCGGGCTGCGCAGGGGGCGCCGCCACGCTCGGGCCCACGCGCCGGCAGGCTGGCTCGGAAACAGCCGAGCGCCCCCACCGACGGACATATAAACATGTTGCGATACTTTGGACTCGCCCCCGCCCACCCCCTACGTTTGTGACGATGAACCGACCCACCGCTCCCCGCGACAAAGCGGGCCACGCCGTCCGCCTCACCGCCGTCCCCGCCGCACTGCTCAGCATCACCGCGTGCGCCCCTTCCCCGCTCGCCCAACGCGCCGAAGCCGACCTCCGGGCCTCGATGCTCAACGCCATCCAGCGTGAGGTGGCCGAAGCCGAGCCCGGCGCCGCCCCGGTCAGGCTCGCCCCCCCCTCACCGGACACGTCCAAGCTCGAGATCCGCGCCGACCACCTCGAACTCATCGAAGCCGAGTATTCGACCGAGGCGGACACCAGCCGCGTTCTCGACACAGACACGGACCCGGCCCGGGCGATCGCCGACCTCGCCGGAACGAACCTGATGGGCCAGCCGACCACCACCGCGACGGTCTCCCTCGAACGGGCGGTGCAGACCGCGGTCGCCAACAACCTCGACACCGAGGTCGCGCGGTACGCGCCCGCGATCAACCAGGCGACCATCGTCGAGGCGCAGGCCGCGTTCGACTGGCTGTTCTTCGGCAACGCAGCCTGGCAGGACAGCTCCACGCCCCAGCCGGGCCAGGGGTTCGGCGGGGCAACGTCGGTCATCCGCAACGAGACCGAGGCGCTCACCGCGCAGGCCGGGCTCTCGACCAACCTGACCACCGGGGGCTCGCTGGCGCTCACGCACTCGTTCAGCAACACGAACACCCAATCGAACTTCTTCGGCGCCGAGCCCAACCCCAACCCCGCGTACGGCTCCAACTTCGAGGTGGAACTCAACCAGCCGCTGCTCCGCGGCTTCGGGGAGACCGTCAACCTCGCCGACGTTCGGCTCGCCGAGAACGCGGAGCGATCGAGCGTCGCATCGCTCCGAGCCCAACTGATCACGACGATCACCGACACAGAACGTGCCTACTGGACCCTGGTGCAGGCGTACCGCGAGTTGGTCATCCGCAGCCGCCTGCTCGAACGGGGCATGGAGGTCCGCGACGACATCCTGGCCCGGCGTGTCCAGGACGCCCGCCAGGCCCAGGTCGCCGACGCCATCGCACGCGTCGAACGACGCCGGGGCGACGTCCTCCTCGCCCGCCAGGCCCTCCGGCGTGCCAGCGACAACCTCAAACGCCTCGTGAACGACCCGTCGCTGCCCGTCGGATCCGAGACCCTGCTCGTCCCCCTCGACGCGCCCCCGGCAGAAGAGGTCGCCGTCTCCCTGCTCGACGCGATCACCACCGCCGTCGCCGAGCGCCCCGAACTCGATATCGCGCTGCTCTCGATCGACGACGCGCAGATCCGCGAACGGGTCGCCCGCAACCTCCGCAAGCCCCGGCTCGATCTCCAGGCCCGCGCCGCGCTGCTCGGGCTCGACGACTCGGTCGGCAGCGCCTACGACGACTCGGTCGCCAACCGATTCGTCGATGACTGGCTGCTCGGCTTCACCTTCGAGCAACCCATCGGCAACCGAGCCGCCGAGTCGAGTTTCCGCAGGGCACGCCTCCAGCGCATGCAGTCCGTCGTCACCTACCGCAACGCGGTCCAGGCCGTGGTGCTCGACGTCAAGACCGCCCTGGACGCGGTGCTCACCAACCACGACCTGATCGAGCAGTCCTCCCTGTCACGCATCGCCCAGGGCGAGGCGCTGCGTGCGCTCGTCGTCGAGAAAGAACTCACCAACGCCGGATACACCGTCGAACGCCTCAACCTCGAACTGAACCAGCAGGAGGCGCTCGCCTCGGCGCAGATCGCGGAATCCGCGGCCGCCATCGCCTTCAACACCGCGCTCGCCGACCTTTACGCGGCGATGGGCACCACCCTCGAGCGGGCCCGGGTCGACTTCGTCGTCCCCGACGCCAACCAACTCCAGCCCGGCGAGATGCCCATGGACTACGCGGTCGATCCGGGGGCATCGTCGGACTAACGTCCCCCGGGCGAGAAACCGGCGACGCACGCGGGTTTCGAGCCACCCAAGGGACACGACATGCACGATCTCCTCGCCCGCCTCGGGCTCGACAACCACCCGCGCGTGATCGCCGACCCGCGCGGCGACGAAACACCCGAGAACGACGGCATCGTCGTCTCCCGCAGCCCAGCGACCGGGCAGCCCATCGCCGCCGTCCGGCTCGACACCGCCGAAGACTACGAGCGGATCACGCAGCGCGCCGTCGCGGCCTTCGACCGCTGGCGCCGTGTCCCCGCCCCCAAACGCGGCGAGGTCGTCCGACGCATCGGCAACGCGTACCGCGATGTCCTCGAAGACCTCGGCTCACTGCTCACGCTCGAGATGGGCAAGATCAAGGCCGAGGGCATCGGAGAGGTGCAGGAGACCATCGACATCGCCGACTTCGCCGTCGGCCAGTCCCGCATGCTCTACGGCAAGACCATGCCCTCCGAACGCCCGCTCCACGCCATGAAGGAGCAGTGGCTCCCGCTCGGGCCGATGGGCGTGATCACCGCGTTCAACTTCCCGAACGCCGTGTGGGGCTGGAACGCGATGCTCGCCGCTGTCTGCGGCGACGTCTCGGTCTGGAAGCCCTCGCTCCTCACCCCGCTCATCACCCTGGCAACCAACGACATCGCCCAGCGCGTCGCCAGCGAGATGGGACACGAGGACATCTTCCAGGTCGTCATCGGCACCGACGACACGATCGGCGAGCGCATGATCGCCGACAAACGCTACCCGCTGATCAGCGCCACCGGCTCGTGCCGCATGGGACGGCGCGTCGGCTCGGTCGTCGCCGAGCGCCTCGGCAAGTGCCTGCTCGAACTCGGGGGCAACAACGCCGTCATCATCGAGCCCGACGCCGACCTCGACCTCGCCCTCAAATCCACCGTGTTCGGATCGATCGGCACCTGCGGGCAGCGCTGCACCACCAGCCGCCGCCTGTACCTCCACGAGTCCATCGCCGACGACTTCACCGCCAAGCTCGCCTCCGCCTACGAGACCGTCCGCATCGGGGACCCGCTCGCCGACGGAACACTGGTCGGCCCGCTCATCACCGAGGGCAGCGTCCAGGCGTTCGAGCAGGCCATCGAGCGGGCTGAGTCCGAGGGCGGCACCGTCGTGACCGGCGGCGAGCGCTTGGACGCCGGCAAGCTCCCCGCCGAACTCCAGGGCGGGCACTATGTCGTGCCCACCATCATCCGCGCCCCGGCGGGCAACGAGCTGCCCGTCGCGATGGACGAGACCTTCGCGCCGATCCTCTACGTCTTCACGTACCGCGATCTCGACGACGCGATTTCGATGCAGAACTCCGTCGATCAGGGCCTCTCCTCCGCGATCTTCACGGGCTCCTCACGCTCCGCCGAACGCTTCCTCGATCCCTGCGGCACGGGATCGGACTGCGGTCTCGCGTACGTCAACCTCGGCACGTCGGGCGCCGAGATCGGCGGCGCGTTCGGAGGCGAGAAAGACACCGGAGGCGGACGCGAGTCCGGCTCCGACTCCTGGAAAGCCTACATGCGGCGCCAGACGTGCTCGACAAGCTTCAGCCCCACACTCGAACTCGCGCAGGGGATCCGCTTTGAGTGACAAACCCCCAACAACCAAGACCGCTCCCGCCGCCGTCCCCACCCCGGCCTTCGACCCCGCCACCGACGCCATCGCCCAAGCCGCGATCGAACCGATCACCGACGGCATGCTCGTCGGCATCGGCACCGGACGCTCGGCCGCCCGCGGCATGCACGCCCTCGCGCTCCGCATCAAGCACGAAGGCCTGAGCATCCGCTGCGTCACCTCCACCGAACACCGCTTCGAAGAAGCCAAGTCCCTCGGGCTGAACATGATCGACTTCGCGATCGACGAAGAGGTCGACTACCTGATCGACGGCGCCGACGAGATCGACCGCGCGATGCGAGTCATCAAGGGCTCACGCGGGGCGATGACCCGCGAGCGCATCCTCTGCTGGGCCGCCAAACGCACCCTCTTCATTGTCAACCAGGACAAGATCTCCGAGCCCCAGGTCGGGGCCCGCTTCCCGCTCCCCATCGCGCTCATGGCCTACGGGCTCGCCTCGACCCGACGATCGATCCGACACATCGGACTCAACGGCGTGATCCGACGGGACATCGACGGGCAGCTCTTCGTCACCGACAACGGCAACCTCGTCCTCGACGCGACCCTCTCCGGATCGGAAGACCTCATGGACCTCTGCGACGAACTCAACTCCATCCCGGGCGTCGTCGACCACGGGCTCTTCCTGGACGAGGCCGACGAGATCCTCATCGACACCGGCGACGACACCTTCGAACGCCTCACCCGCTAGACCATGCCCGCCCCGCGCATCCTCGAAGGCCCCGAAGCCATCGCGGAAGGCGTGCGCGCGCTCGCGTCGGGCAACCCCGTCGCGTTCCCCACCGAGACCGTGTACGGGCTCGGCGCCGACGCGACCGATGCGTCCGCCGTCGAACGCGTCTTCCGGATGAAAGGACGCCCGAGCCACAACCCGCTCATCGTCCATGTTTCGGGCCCGGAGATGGCGCAGTCCGTCGCCGCAGACTGGCCGATCGCCGCAAAGCAACTCGCCCACGCCCACTGGCCCGGACCGCTGACGCTGGTGCTGCCAAAGGCAGACAGCATCCCGCCCATCGTCAACGCGGGCGGGCCCACCGTCGCCGTCCGCTGCCCGGACCACCCCGTCGCCCTCGCGCTCATCGAAGCCTTCGGCAAACCGATCGTCGGCCCGAGCGCCAACCCGTCGGGCCGCGTCTCCCCCACCACCGCCCACCATGTCGCCGCCGGCTTCCCCGATCACGATCTCGCCGTCATCGACGGCGGGCCCTGCCGCGCCGGCATCGAATCCACCGTCCTCGATCTCACCAGCGACCAGCCCGCCATCCTCCGCCCCGGGGTCCTCGGCCAATCCCGGCTCTCGCACACCCTCGGGATCGGCGTTCTGCCAGCGCCCGCCCACTGGCACCCGCACGCCAAGAGCCCGGGCCTGCTCGGGCCCCACTACCAGCCCAGGGCACCGGTCACCCTGGCCGAGTCCGCCCCGGACCCGCTCCCGCCTGACGCCGTCCTGATCACCCACTCGCAGCCCCCGTCGGACCGGGCCATCCGGATGCCAACCGATCTGACCGCGTACGCGGCGGGTCTCTACGCCGCCCTCCACCGCGCCGACGCCCTCGCGTCACAACTCGGCGCCGACCGCATCATCGTGGAAACCCCTTGCGTGACGGACCATCCGATGGACGCCGCGATCCGCGACGCCGTCATGGAACGCCTCGCGCGGGCCGCGTCCTGATTCGACGCTCCCATCCGCGCCATCCGTGTCCGACCCCCCAACAATCTTCCCCCCGGCCACCGATCGAGCCGATGGAGACACCATGCCGACGCTCACACACACGCCCAGCGAGACCACCACCATGCCCAGCGACGCCAACAAGCTCACCATCGCCCTCGCACCAGGCGACGGCATCGGCCCGGAAATCATGAAGGCCGTCCTCCACATCTTCGAGGCCGCCGGCGTGATGGACCAGGTCCGCTTCGAAGAAGCGAGCATGGGCGGCGCCGAGTTCGCCAAGGGCAACTCGCGGGGTGTCTCCGACGAAGCCATGTCCCTCATCGAGTCCGCGGGGCTCGTCTTCAAAGGGCCCATGGGCACCCCCGTCGGAGGCGGCGGCAAATCCATCAACGTCACACTCCGCAAAACCTTCGGCGCCTTCGCCAACCTCCGCCATTTCCAATCCCTGCCCGGCGTCGAGACCGTCTTCTCCCGCTGCGATGTGCCCGTCGACTTCTACGTCGTCCGCGAGAACGTCGAGGACACCTACGGCGGGATCGAGCACCGCCTCACACCCGACGTCGTCGAATGCCTCCGCCTCATCTCCGCCCCAGGATGCGACCAGGTCCACCGCTTCGCCTTCGAGACCGCACACAAACTCGGCATCCAGAAAGTCCACTGCGGCCACAAAGCCAACATCATGAAGATGACCGACGGGCTCTTCCTCGAACGCTTCAACCACATCGGCAAGGACTACCCCGGCATCGAGACCGGCGACGTCATCATCGACGCACTCTGCATGAACCTCGTCCTCCACCCCGACCGCATGCAGATGGTCGTGCTCCCCAACCTCCAGGGCGACATCGTCTCCGACCTCGCCGCCGGTCTGGTCGGCGGGCTCGGCTTCGCGCCCTCCGCCAACATCGGCGACAAGATCTCGATCTTCGAGGCCGTCCACGGCACCGCCCCCGACATCGCCGGAAAGGGCGTCGCCAACCCCACCAGCCTGCTCCTCTCGGGCCTGCTGATGCTCCGCCACATCGGGCTCGCCAAGCAGGCCGCCGTCATCAACAACGCCCTGCTCTACACCCTCGAGTCCGGCGTCCACACCGGCGACGTCAAGGGCGAGAAGGACCCCGTGGGCACCATGGCGTTCGCCGAAGCCATCGCCAGCAACCTCGGCAAGAACCCCACCACCTGCAACCCCCGCGCCGTCGGCACCCACGACACGGTGGACTTCACCGTCCCCCCCCGACCCCAGACCAACGAGATGATGCGGACCTTCGAGACCGCCGAGGCCCACCACTGCGGCGCCGACGTCTACGT
>DIYM01000114.1 GCA_002429045.1 Phycisphaerales bacterium UBA6054 | reverse complement strand
CCCCCCAGACCGCCCGCCGATCCCGCGCAGCGTCGCGTACAGCGTGGTGGTCTTCCCCGAACCGGTCGGCCCGGTCAGCAGCACCATGCCGTTGGGACGGTTCGTCACACGCCGATACGCAACGCGCACGTCGTCAGGCATCCCGATCGAATCAAGGTCGCCCAACCGCTCCCCGCGTGCCGTATCCAGCACCCGGATCACCGCGCGCTCCCCCGACTCGGTCGGGATCGTGCTGATCCGCAGATCGACGCTCGCCACGCCCGCACCACGCCGCCCGAGCGTCACCGTGGCCCGCCCGTCCTGCGGCGAACGCGACTCGGACGTATCCATCCCCCCGAGCACCTTGAGCCGGCTCACGACCGACGCCGTCGCCCCCCGCGCCAAACGGTGCCCATCCGCAAGCACCCCGTCCGTCCGGAACCGCACCAGCGTCTCATCCTCGCAGGGGTGCAGATGCACGTCCGAAGCGCCCCGATCGATCGCCTCGAACAGCACCGCGTCCAGGAACTTCGCGCACTCCGATTTGCCGGCAGTCGCGAACAGATCCGCGTCCCGATCCGCTTCGAATCTCTCCAGCAAATCACCCCCGGGATCGATCCCGTCCGCCCGCACCTCCGCACCGCCGGGCGAACCCCGGTACGCCGCGTCGATCTCGGCCACGAGCTCGGCGCAGCCCACCAACTCGAACCCCGTCGGGCAGCCCAGGCGAACGCCCGTGTTGTGGAGCGCGTGCCCCGGCGTCGTCTCCGAGTGCAGCAGATCCACCCCCCCGTCTGCCCCCTCGACCGCCAGGACACGGAACTCCCGCGCATAGGCGTGCGGCACCAACCCCACGAACGGCTCGTAGATCGCGCGTCCAGTCATCGCAGAATCACCGGATCGACCTCCGGGTCGTCCCGCCCGACCCCGAGCTCCTCGGCCCGCAGATCGCTCATGTACCGAAGCGATTCAAAGCCCGGGCTCCGCATCACCGACGCCCTGATAAACAAATAGAACCGCGTCCGGCTCGCCGAGGCGCTGTCGCTCCGGAACAACTGCCCCAGGATCGGCACATCGCCGAGCAGCGGCGTCTTCGATGTCGATCCGGACTGACTCACCAACTCCAGCCCGCCGACCACGATCGAATGCCCGTCCGGGATCGTCGCGATCGAGGAGATCGATGTGCTCTGGCTGGCCGGAGGGAGCCCCGGCGTGGACTCGCCCAGAAACGCCGAAAGACTGATGTTGTAATCCAGCACCAGAAAACCGCCCGACGCGATCTGCGGGGACACCGAGATCGTGGTGCCCGCAGACTCGGTCCCGCCAAACCCGGTGATCGAGTCTCCGTCATCGAACACGACCTCCGCGTACGGCTCGCTCACCGTGTTGCTCAGGCTCGCCGTCTCGTTGTTGTTCACCAGCGTCCGGGCCGTGCTCACCGACCGCCCGTCGCTCACCGTCTCCAGCGCCCGCAGCACCACCGAGAAATCGCCCGGGTCCAGGATCACCGCCGACCCCCCGTTCCCGCCCACTTCCGGGCTCGTGCTCGACGGATCGACCGACGACAACCCGAACAACGACCCCAGCCCCGTCAGCACGCCGGATGTCCCCAGCCGCGCCTGGATCTCGACACCCAGGTCACGCGACTCACCCTCCGACAGGCTCACCAGCAACACCTCCAAGAGCACCTGCGGCTTGCGGATGTCCAACTCCTCGATCAGCCGCCCGATACGGTCCAGCGTCGCGGAAGAACCGCTCGCGATGATCGAGTTCAACTCATCATCCACCGTCAGCGATACCGGATCGTCACCCCCCGAACGCACGGCGCCCGAGCCCGAACCACCGATCGCCGCATCGCCGTCCGACCGCCCCCCGTTTTTGAGAGGCTCGTCAAGTCCCATCAGGCGGGACACCGTTGCACGCAACTCAGCCGCCTTGCGGTTCTTTACCTCGTACAACCGGGTCCCACGCAGGCGCCCGGGCGGCGTCGCGACAATCCGAGCCACAAGCCGCTCGATCGCCTCGTGCTCATCCGGGCTCGCCGTCACGACCAACGACCCGGTCATCGGGCTGCCCACCACCTTCCACCGGTCGCCCGATCCGCGCGGCGTCCCCATCGGCACCGTCTCCTGAATCAACGCCCTCAGCATCTCCGCGTCATGCCCCGCCACCGGATAGACACGGACCACCGCCCCCGCCGGGACATCGAACCGTTCGATCAGACCTCTCCACGCCATGAGCTGTCCGCGCGGCGCCGTCACGACCAGGATGTCGTCCCGAGGCCCGGGCGCCAGCGATCCCCCAGGCGGCGCCACCCCCGATCGCCCAAAGTGCGCAGACAGCGACGCCACGATCCCGGCCCCGTCCCGGTGGGACGTCCGGACGAACTCCGTCTCGACCAACGCCGCCGCCGCCCTCTGCTGATCGATGTACGACCGGATCCGAGCGTGCCGCCTCGCCACCGCGCCCACCGCCAGCACCGCGCCCCCGGGTTCCAGCACAACCGTCTGCCCCAGCGCGGGACGCATCGATGCCAGCCCCGACTCCAACACCTCGGCGTCCAGTCCAGCGATCCCGTACCGCTCGACCATATAGCCCGGCGCGGGATCGGGCACACGCTCGATCGGAGCCGCGCGGTCGAACGCCTCGCCCAACGCCACGACCCGGTACGTCGGGGCATCCCCCCCCGAGACAACCGTTGTCCACCCCGCCTGCTCCAGGACCGTGTGCGTGTAGTCCCACAGCTCGCGCTTCGTGTACGCCCGCTCGCTCCGCAGCGTGATCCCCCGCCCCCGCTGCCCGATCCCCTCGCCCGGGTACTCGATCGCCAGCCCGAACTCGGCAGCGCACAGATCGATCAGCATCGCCGGTGTCACCACGCTCGGCAACCGAACGCCGCCCTCCACGGGCTCGTCAACCCGCCCGAACACACCGCACGCGAAGACAAAGACCGTGCCACAAAGACATACCAACACGCGCATGCAAGATCATAATGAACACGACCGGGCCGTCGTGCCATTTGCAGCGATCGCAGCAAACAACACAAACAAGTGCGGGGGGCTCAATCAGAAACACGGCATTGAGACGATTGCGCCGATGCAGATTGGCTGCAATGCATTTGTGGGTGCAATGCCGGCGGGCCTCGCTCCGATCCGGCGACGCCTTTCAACACCCGACAGCGCCGCCCCGCCCTCAACCGGCAAGCCCGGGCCCCGCGAACCCGGTCGTCCCCCGGACCGGATCACCCCGCCCCGATCCGACGCACGCCCATCGCGTGCAGCACGAGCGGCATGAAGTCCGTGTTGTCGATCATCGGACGCAGCAAGCCCGCGCCCGCGCCGATCGCTGAGGCGTGCACCAGGTCCGACGTGTGGTTTTTGCTCACAAACCCGATCCCATTCGAGTTGGACAGCACCGCGCCCAATCGCGACGTGAAGCTGTCCATCTCGCCGAACAGGTTCGCACGCGGCATGTCCGACGCACGCAGCCGCGACAGGTCGTCGCCATCGAGCGCGACCCCGGTCGCGTACTCGATGATCTCGCGGAGCAAACGGTGATTCTCGCCCGACTCATCCCGCTCACGCACTTCATCCACAATCCAATCGAACGAGCGCTCGGCACGCTCGAGACTCCGAAGCCCGGTCTCGCCACGGCCGCCGTACACCGTCAGCCCCGGGTTCGCGTTCGCGTGATCCGTGGTCACGATCAGCAGCGTGTCGTCCCGAGACTCGGTGTAGTCGATCAGCAACCCGAGCGTGCGGTCGAACTCGATCTGCTCAAGAATCATCGACACGGCATCGTTGCGGTGCGCAGCGTGATCCACGCGTGCCGCTTCCACCTGCAGCAGGAAACCGTCCCCGAGCGCGTCAAGCCGAGCCAACGCACTCCGAGCCATCGACGCAAGGTCCGCCTCGCCGTCCGCCCGGTCGAGCGCGTACCTGACATGCCCGTCCGCGAAGGCGCCGACAAGCGACCCCGCGCCCGACGCTTCGTCGGTCCGATCCAACTCCGCAAACGAATCCAGGAACACCCCCCCGAACGACCCGATCGCCGCGTCATCGAAATGCCGCCGGCCGCCCCCGAGCACAACGGTGGGGGCGCGATCCAGGATCTGCTGCGCGATCTCGCGCTCCATCCGCCGGACCGGCACGTTCGCGATGAACCCGGCGGGCGTCGCGTCCGTCACGCTGGATGTTGTCACCAGGCCCGTCCCGAAGCCCGCGTCCCGCGCCCTCAGAAGGATCGGCGTCTCGGGCTCCCGGGCATCGTTGAACCCGATCGAACCGCGGTAGACCTTCTTCCCGCACGACCAGGTCGTGGAAGCCGCCGCCGAGTCGGTCACCAGCGAGTCCGAGCAGTGCGTCGTGCACATCGCCTGGCGGGCCCTCGGGTCGCCCATCAGACGCACCCAGTTCGTCTCTCCCGCGCCCAGCACCAGCCGGCTGTACATGTCCGCCAGCGTCAGCGTCCCGACACTCATCCCGTCCGACACCGCGAAGATCACCCGCCGTGCCGACCCGAACGCCCCGTCCAGCGCGTCCCGATCCAGACCCACGCCGCCCGCCTGGACCCCCACCCGATCGCGCCCCGCCGCGACCGACGCCAATCCCGCCGTCGCCAGCGCCGAGGAAGCCAAAAACGATCGTCTGCTCTGGTCCACCGCGAAACCCTCCCGATCTCCTCGAACCTGCATGCCAAACAGCCCTGCTTCAAACACCCTAGACCCAGGCGCCCGCGACCGCGCCGAGTTGCCCTGATCAGGGCAAGGATTCAGCGTTCCTTAACGCGAGACAAACATGCCCCGGGCCGCGCGGGTGTTGGACCGCGACCGACCGGTGTGCGCCAATCGCCAGGCTCGTGCGAACCGCACAGAGAACCAGCCACGCCCGCCCGGGCCGGCTCACCGCTTGCGGCCGCTCAGGCGTTCGGGGGGGACATTCGGCCGAGCAGATCACCAGCAAGACCCGCGAGGCGGAGGTGCTTACGTCTCAGGGGATGGAGGTCCCCGGGATGACCCGGCAACTGGGCGTTCCGGCGCAGACGTACCACCGGTGGCGGAAAGAGTGCGGCCGCTTGAAGACCGATCAGGCGAAGAAACCGGCCGAACGCGCCGAGGAGCGAGTGAAGGAACCGAACCGCGATCGCCGCGGCGGTGGTCCCGCGACCGATCCGGGCGAGCGCTACACGTCTGAATCGATGCTCGACCAACTGACCGACTCGGCCCCAACCCCGGACCCGTCCACCTGAGGAAAAACGGCCAGTCGGAATCGGCGTTGGGCACCCCCGGGTCTTTGGGTCCCCCGGTTGGGGTTGGTTTTCCGCAGGTTCGTCTATTCGCATTGCGGGAGAGCTTTGGGGTGTACGTCCTGATTTGGCAGGTGCTTGCGATGGTTCGGGGGCATGGCCGGCGATGCGGGGCCCGGCCGGCCTCTGGCGAGATTGATGGGCGGGGAGCGCACCGTGTGGCATAGTCATACAGGCCCGGGATGAGCCGGGCCGGATCGAACGGGGACGCCTCATGCAAACCACTGTGCTGCTCACCGTCGCGCTCGGCGCGTTCGCTGGATCCGCCCACGGCGGGCCGATTGCCCACTCGGTCGATGACTTTGTTCTCGCGACCGCCGACGGGATCGGTGTCGACGGGGTTGCGGTGGACCCGGGCAGCGCGTCGGATGCCGCCCAGCAGGGCCACGGGGACTCGAGCGGATCGGGCGTCTGGACCTACGGGCTCGGGCGGTCCGGCGACGGCCAGTCGTTCAGCGGGGGATTCCCGCTGCTGAACAACTGGGACAACGGCACCTGGACCACGCTGACGAACACCCCGGCCATCGTGAGGGCCTCCGGGCAAGCCCCGGCCGGGTCGGGGATCAGCGCTGACCCGATGACCTACCGGCGTTGGACCAGCAACGGATCGAACGCGGGCGAACTCCTGACGGCACAGGTGCGGATCACGCTGACCAACGCCCTGAGCGACGGCGTGACCATGGTGTTCAACACGCGCGATGCGGGATTCCGAGAGGTGCTGATCGCACCCGACGCGCTGAACCAGGAGCAGGTGTTCAGCATCGACTTCGTCGACACCGAGGACACGTGGGTCCTGCTGGGGATCAACCCCGGCGGCGTGAACGGACCGAGCGGCAGCGATTTCTTCAACGACTTCGTCCAGGTCGAACTGACGATCACTCCGGCGCCGGGCGCCGTCGCGTTGCTCGGCCTGGCGGGCGCGTCGGGCATGCGTCGGCGACGCTGAGGACGCCCGGCCAAGACCGGGCGTTCATTTGTCCTTTGGGGTGCGTCCTGATTCGGCGGTCGTGGGGGGTTGGGTTCGCGTGCGCCGCCGGCCGCGTGGCCCGCCCTGGCGGGGGGGGCGTGGCGCTGCGGCTGTTGGCCAGGGCGACGCAGCGGATGCGCTCGCTGGAGTACTTCGCGACGCTGCTGTCGCTGCACGTCCGGTTCGCCCGCGCGGGCGAGCACGGCGGGGGCGGGTGGGGCGACTGGTCGCCCGTCGCGCGGACCGACGACACGGCCGAGCTGAACCGGGCGCTGGGCGTGATGTGGGATCAGATGCTGGCGTGCTCGCCGGGCACGGGGATGCTGCAGGTGGGCGTGCGTCTGGAGGGGCTCGAGCCGGTGGGCACGCAGATGCCGCTGTTCGAGGGGGAGCGGAACCGGCGGGCGCTGATGCGGGCGGTCGACGCGATCAACCGGCGCGGCGGCGCGAACACCGTGTACCTGGGCTCGATGCACGGGGAGCGGAAGACGGCGCCGCGGCGGATCCCGTTCGGAGCGCCGCCGGACGCGTCGTTGCCGGACTCGGACGGGTCAGGGTGGTGAATGTCGTGTTGTCTGCGTATACCCGGGACGGTAGGACCCAGAGGTAGTTATCTAGCCGTGAAAGCGGGTGTCCATTCTCCTGGACGCAGGTGCCAAGGCTGCGTCGACACTCGCCGCAGGGTCGTCCAGGCACTAGTCTGCACATTGATGAAAACAGCGGCCTGTGTATCGGCGAACATCCAGCAAAGCGATATGCGCCAAGCCGAACATGTTTAACTGGCTATTGTTGAATGCAACAGTATTTCATGATTTTTCATTAACTATGGATCTTGCAATTGATGTGATTAACTCTGTTGTTTCAACGTCAGTGTCTGTATCAGTGTAAACAGCTATCATATTGCGTATGTAAATTAAATCATTGCGTACTTCGGACGGAATCACAACAATAGCTGATGCCACTTCTGGCTGAATGCTTGATTCGTGTAAAATCGCGTCTCGAATCGACTTTACCATATTGGTATCGCCGCGCTGAGCTTCGCTTTTTATTACTGTAGCAGCAGTTTTTGCAATAGCCTGGACCTGCCTTGCAAGAGGTCTATCCTCAAGGCTGTCTGCGCGAGTTTTGCGGTGGGCATGTTTAAGAAGCGACTTCTGTCGATCTGAGATGAGCAATACCAAATCATTGCCATTTAGTAGAGTGTTGGTCTTTTGTGGCTCTTCAGGCAAATCAGATTCCCGGCTCGATGCCATGAAGGCATCGACACTCTTGCGGGCCGCATGGTTTTTTAGCCATTCACGGGTGCTCTTGTCCGCGAGCAACTCGGCGAACGCTTCGTCCGTGCAGAGACGCTCGGCCATGGACTTAACCCGGCCGGAAGGATCTGTGAAGTCCGACGAGTTACTGGCCAACTCGCTGAGCACATCGTGCACATCGCGAGCGGATTTGACCCTCTGGTGGAGAAAGTCGCATAGATCACGGTTTCGTGACAGCGTGTCGTAGTCGTCGTCGCGTCGGATGCTGAGGCGCAGGCACCGAGAAATCACGGCGGAGCGGATGAACGCGTCGTGGGAGATCGAGTCGGCTTCGTCGCTGACAATGCTGAAGTGCTGCGCGAGCGGTATGTCGACAAGCAGGTTGTTGATAAGACGGACGAGCGAGCGTGGCGAGGCCCGGCACCCGATCGTCAGGACCCGTTCGCATGAGCGGAGGATTGTCCGCGTATCCTCGTCGATCCATGTCAGGCGGGTGTCGATCAGCTTGATCGTGTAGTCCTTGAAACGGTCGCGGTGCGACGGGATGAAGAGCGGGAGCTGGACGATTTTGTCGAGGTATCTGGCCCCGTCGTTGAAGCGGTCGATGCCGAACCGCTTTGTGTAGCGGTGCTCGATGTGGCCTTCGATGATCCGCCGGGACACTGCCAGCGCGAACACGAACCCCGGATGGGCCATCGCGAGCTTGATGTTCTCGATCAGGCGGATGGCCTGGTCAGGGTCGCAGCGGTCGAGGTCGTCGACGAAGACCACGATGTGCGGGGCGTCGTCGCCCAGCTTCTTGAGCAGCTCGAACGCGTTGAAGTACATGCTCTGCGCGAGCAGCGGGTCCCGTTCGGCCGCCTTGGACTCGAGCTCGTCGTAGCGGTCGATCATGTCCTTGGCGTTCATGGCCACCTCGACACCGCCAACCAACGGGACCTTGGCGTCGGCCGTGAAGGAGAAGCCGTACGCCATTGCCCGGAGCGCACGGGCGGATTTGCGAAGGGCCTTGAGCACCGTCTCCTTGTCCCGCTCGTTGATGTGCTTGGACTCGAGGATGTCGCGCTGGCGGGCCTCGATCGCCAGCGCGATGGTCGCCAGCAGGGAGACGACCGGGTGCTCTTCGCGCTCGTACTGCCACGCGTTGAACCAGACGGTGATGGGCTGGTCCATCGGGTTGTCGGACTTCAGATCGACGTGCTCGTCGATCATGGACTGCGCCTGGCGGAGCAGGCTGGTCTTGCCGTGGCCCCATTCGCCGTACACACCGATCGTGAAAGGCCCGCGCGTGCCGATCGCGGCGCCGGCGATCACCCGGGCGAACGGGCTGACGCCGAGATCGTCCTCGCTGTAGTTCAGCGCCGGCTCGTCGTCGAGCAGGCGGATCGGCTCGAGCTCGGGCGCTTTCGCTCCCTTTGTCTTCTTCGTCGCTTTGGCCATGAAGGACACTAGCGCCCGCTCACTTGATGGAGTTGTGAAGATTGACACGGAACGGGTGCCGCGATCGCGCCGGGCAAGGTGTGCTGGTCGCGTGAGCGACTGGCTTGCGGGTCCGCGTGCCGTAGGGACGGCCGGGTGTTGCTGAACGCGACGCCGGCCGGTGCACGCGGATGTAGTTCGGAGGCGTGCGGCCAAACCGCGCGTGTCGTCGTGCCCGCGATCCACAACACTGAGTCTTCCGCCACTGGTTTGAGTCGTCCCCAGCTTCACGGGCTCGATCGGCGGCCGTGGCACTGGCTGCAGTTCTACGGCGGCCGCAACGACCGCTCACCAACCAACCCCGGCGGGCTCCGCCACTGGTGGCGCGACCGGGACCACGCCGCTCATGTCCTCGCCAACCAGTCGCGCATCGCCGCCAAACCCGCCGCGGCCGAGGCGGTCCGCACCATCCGGGCCTGGAACGACCTGGGGGCGTGCGTCAACGTGCACTCCGGCCAGTCGGTCCACAACCGGACGATCAGCCAGCAGACGAACGACAACACCCTGTTCCACTGCGCCGGCGCCGGGGCACGCGGCACGGGCAACAACAACGCCCTGTGCTGGGCGGTGTACGCCGGGGTCTTCAAGGGCTCGTTCAACACATCGATCGATCGGATCACGCTGAGCGACACCGCGGCCGCGCTATTCCGCAGAACCCACTTCGCGTTCTTCGACAACCGCGACGTGGCGTCCAAGTCCTACCTCGAGAGTTCGTTGGGTGAGTGCATGCGGATGACCGGCATCGCGAGGGCCGCCATCAGGGACCTCGCGACTGCGTTCGCAAGCGTGTACGACCAGCGGTCAGCAACCAGCACCCTTGCTGTGCGATTCGGTGGACAGGCGACGGCCGACGTTCTCGCTGCGAACCAATCTAGAGAGCTCAGTGCATCCGAAAACAGAGCTGCTGCTGGACCAGGCGATTGAACATGGGAACCTTGGATACAACCTCCGCGATCAGGGTTCGCCACCCGGTCTTGATGGCGACCTGCCCGGCGATCTCGGCCGGTGTGTCGAGCGAGTTCCCGGCTCGGATGACCTCCTCGATAATCGCATGCACGGACTGCGACCCCTCTCGAATCTCGATGCCTGACAGATCGATCGTCGCGTGGGGTTTCCCGAAATCCAATCGCCGCCTGTCATTCTGAACACTGAATCCGATGATCAGCATCGTCGATCCGTTGTACCTCAGTTTCGAGAATGACTCGATCGAACTGATGTCGTCCGCGAAGCTGCTGTCGTCGTATCGAAAGCGGGCTGGTACGCCGTCATCGGGTCGGCCGCGTTGTATCCGGTACCCAAGCAGGTAGATCGGGAACTGCTCGGACCTGCTGTCGATGTACGAGATGGCGGCCGCGAGTTCGTCACTGAGCGGTGTTCCTCGCTTGAGGATCAGGATCGACGCGCACGGCCGCGATGGCGTTGGGAGGGAAGGAGGATCGATGTGCTGAACTGAGCTCTCAGTGGTAGCAGGGATCAATGCACCACCGCCTCCAGCCCCTCCTTCGGTGAAGTACCTCTGACACTCGGAGCAACGCCGAGCGGACGGGTCTTCTACATGTACACCTTCGGGGTAAACAAAGGGGGCGATGTAGTTGATGTGAGCTGTCGGATCGCACTCTGGACAGAGAACTCGATTCATGAGACCACACCCCGGTGCTCGATCCGCAGATCAAGGCGCACGCTCAGCGATGACTCATACCTGGTCACGGCGGCCGAGCTGTCGCCGATTGTATCGAGAAACACCGGAGAGCCGTCGCCGACGACCCAACAATCCGGAACTATGCCCGCGACGGCGCGGACGCCGCGGCGATCGCCCGCGTGCGTGAGCAGTTGGCGAGTCCGCGGGAGCAGTCGCTGCCGCGTACGCCGATGGACTCGGTGCCCGGGCGGCTCAGCTCTTGCTGATGATGTCGGCGATCGTTTGCTCGACACAGTTCTTGCGAACATCCGCTGTCAGCACATTGATGTGATCCGTGACAGGCTTGTAGTAAGCATCCAGTTTTTCCGCCTCGGCGGATCTGTCCATGTCTTTCGTGAACGGAAGCCTGGAAATCTCGAGCTGGATGGCCTCGATCTCTTTCTTGTAGGCCTTGAGTGTTTCGATCCTCCGCACTGACGGATCGACCAGCAGCACCGCTTCGGTTGCGATCCACCAGTCATGCCAAGCGACGTTCAGATCGCGAAACCCATCAGAGTCAGAGAGATCACCCCCGATGATCAGTTGCTCGATCACACCCTTGAACTTCGAGTGGTACAGCAGGAGTTCTGCGTACGCCTTGGCGATCGCGGCCTGCTTGTCCCGGGTGTCCTTTACCGAGAACAAGTACAGCGCCGACAGCAGCGTGAGAACACCGCCCCCGAAGATCCCGATGGCCGTTTCAGCGATCGATGTCCAGTCCATGGTTCACGATGGTAGCTGATCGGCACGCCGGCACCGCCGAGATCCGGCGGCCGGTCATGCCCCGCGTCTGGGCTCCGAAGGAGGGCCTGCCGCTCGACATCTGGTGCGACCGACACCGCGGGCTCGGCGCCGTCGCCCTGCTCGCGACCGGATGCACCACGCCCCGCTCCGCATACAAGAAGACGCCCTACGCCATCACTACCGTTGACCCCGAGGCCGCGGTCGAGATCGGCCAGCAGGCACCAGAGACAACAACGCCCCGGCCGGAGCCGGGGCGTTGGTTCAGATCAATCGACTCAGGATGTCGTAAACTGTTGGGCTGGCGATCGCCGCTGCGATCAGCAACATGCGCGGGGTGATTCGCAGGTCGCTGATCTTGATGCGTGCATTGCCGATTCTCACCTCGGCGACGACGATCGTCACCGGCGTGCGGCCGGAGTCAGCGGCACACCGATCTGCTGCATCGAGCACGAATGTTCGCTGGTTTCGTTTGCCCCCATGATCACTTGCCCCGTGCTCTTCGGGCAGGTGGTCGACCATGGTTTCGACGCCTTCGTTGATTACATGCATTGCGCTCCGGTCCCGATGACTTTACTTGCGCGGTGGCATGAGACGGTCCACCGCCAAGTCCGCTGCGCCGCCGCGGATGAGCCGAAGACCTTGCCTCGGATGGCCTCAACGAGAGACCGGGCGGCATGAACGCATGCCCGACTCTACGCGGGATTGGTGCGAGTGGATTGTCGAGTTGCGGGCGGGCGCCGCAAGTTGTTGTCAAATATGTATTTATAGATTCCGTGCTCGCTCCTCAGCTCCTGAATCAAACCCCGCACCACTGAGGGCATGCACGAACGACTTTGACTCGCCCAGGCTGATGGATCCTGGGGGCTGATGCTCACGATCGGATGCGTGGTCGCGGCCGTCGCGTGGCGCATCGCCACTTCGATCGCCGGGCTCGGCGAGAAGATCGACGCCGCGACCCAATCGCTCGACCGCGTCGTCGAGTCGATCGACACGATCGATGACCGCGTCCACGACCACGAGTCCCGCATCACACGCCCCGAGGACCGGTGCCCGCCGCACGCTCCCCGGCCCGGTCAGAGCCGGACGCGCCGGGGATTCGAGTTCGAGAACATCCGACGCCGCGGGGACCGCCGCGGGTGGGTCCGGAACCTGGCTGACATGGTGATCCTTGCCGAATAGATTGACCATCGCCCAGGCGATCGGCCAGGCCGTAAACATCCACGCGACCAGCACCCACGCCAGCGCTACCAGCCACGGAGGCGGGTTTCCATTCGGCATCTGCGCGAGCGCGCCGAACGGTCCCAAGGGCAACACGCTTTGGGTCCACCCATTCTTCTCGGTCATGCCAGCCTCCCCTCTTCCTTTGGGAAATCCGCGGTTCCCTGGGGCTTTTCGGCTGGCCAGTGTCGACCGCGGGGGCTTTGTAGTGGCTGGGTCACTCAGCTTGTGGATGTTGCGGCTTGTGTTGATCTCTCCGGGCCGCGAACCGCACCGAGTCCGTTACTTACCCTCGCCACCTAGCCACTTTCCCAGGCGAGCGGGCGACATACCGCGAGCCACCCCCCGATGCGGGCCATTCGTTCGCGTCGGGCCTTTCAGAGCACCGCAGCGGACGAGCAACCGGCCACGCTTGATCGGGCGCGATCGCTGCACAACCTCAGGAGTGTCGTCCTGATGCACACCACCGTCACCCACCCGCCACCGATCCGGATCGCGATCGGCGACGAGCCCCGGCCCGACCGCCAACGCCCAACCGACCACCTCCGCGACGTCGTCCCCGAGGACCGGCCCGCCGGCGCCCGCCG
>DIYM01000151.1 GCA_002429045.1 Phycisphaerales bacterium UBA6054 | reverse complement strand
CGATTGCAGGTCCCATAACCGTGCTCCCTCAAGCGTGATCGGCGGGGTGTGGATGTGCGAGGGGCATCGGGTGAGGCCCCGGACCGCCGAGGAAAAGCCCTGCGAGGGCCGATTGCTCGGCCCGAGGGCGTCGACGATCGGTGGAGGGATTGCACCGAACGCCGAAAGGTTATATAACCTTAGCGGCTTTCGTCGCGCTGTCAACCGCCTCGGCGGCACCCAGCCCGTCGCGGGCGTCGGCCAGGTCGCCCCGGGGCGTGTCCCCCCGGGCCGCGCGGGCGAAGTGGATCAGTTGGCGGGTGAAGCGGACTTCATGGGATTCGACCTCGATCATCTCGGGCTCCCCGATCCCCGGGCGGTAGACCAACTCGGTGGGCTTGGTGTAGTCGTAATGCAGGGACCCGTTGGTGCCGACGAGGTCGATCGTGAAGCGCTCGGGCTCGAGCCATCCGGCCAGGATCACGCCGCCGATGCCCGCGTGGTCGCCCTCGGAGGCTTTGACCAGCACGGTCGCGCTCGATTCGCCCCGCCCTTCCCAGTCCGAATCGAAGACCGATCCGACCACCTGCGCCGGGCCGACCAGGTATCGGAACAGGTCGAGCGAGTGGCAGCCGGTGTCGATGAACGAGCCCCCGCCCGAGAGCGTGGGATCGGACATCCACTTCTCGCTCATGGGCGGGTGATGGAACGCGAAGGCGTTCTCGAACCGGGACAGGCGGCCGATCTTTCCCTCGCTCACCAGCTGCTTCATGCGGATGACGGGCGGCGCGAAACGGTGGCAATACGCGACGCCCAGGAGCGCGTCGGGGTGGGCGTCGGCGATCTCGGCGATACGGGCCGCGTCTTCCGCGTTGATGGCGATGGGCTTCTCGGTGAGCACCGCGATGCCTCGCTGCAACGCTTCGCGGACGGGCCCGACGCGGACGGTGGGGGGCGTGCAGATCACGATCCCGTCGACCGAGACATCCTTCCGGTCGATCGCTTCGAAGAGCGCCTGGACGGATCCGAGCGCGGGGGCGTCGTGCTCGGCCGCGAGCTTGTTGGCGGCTTCGGCGTTGGGGTCGACGACCGCGGCGACGGAGAGCTGACCGCCGGAGTCCTTGACGGCGCCGGCGTGGGCGCCCGAGATGCCGCCCGCCCCGATGAAAGCGAGTGCGAAAGATTGCTTGCTGTCGCTCATGACTGTCTCCAGGGCCCGGCCCGTCACAACGTTCCACTCGCCCGGGCCGGCGCCCGGGCTCGATCCGAAGGGTAGACCCATGCTCGTTCGTCCCGTCAAGTTCCTGGCCGCCGGTGTGTGCGCTTTCGTGCTCGGCGCGTGCGCCGCTTCCTTAGAGGGCGCGCATTCGAATGCCAACGAAGTTTCGCGCTCGGCACCCCCGGAGGTCCGGGGCACCTGGCTGACCACGACCGCCAACACCCACATCGCGACGCCCGAGGACACGGCTCGGACCATGCGACGGCTCCGCGCCATCGGGCTGAACACGGTCTACGTCGAGGCCTGGAAGAACGGCTACACCCAGTACCCCTCCGAGGTGCTCGAAGGGGTGATCGGCGTTGATCGTCGCCCGGCGTTGATCAAGCAGGACCCCGGCGACCCGGACCGGGCGGTCGAGGCCCGCGACCTGCTGCAGGAAGTGACGGTCGAGGCGCACCGCAACGGGCTGATGTGCATCGGCTGGTTCGAGTACGGGTTCATGGCCGCCCACAAGGACACGCAGAACCATCTGCGCGAGATGTACCCGCACTGGCTCAGCCGGGACCAGGACGGGAACGAGGTCGCGCCCAACGGCTTTGTCTGGATGAACCCGCTGCACCCCGAGACCAGGCGGTTCCTGCTCGACATCATCCTGGAAGCGGTCGATCGCTACGACCTCGACGGGGTGCAACTCGACGACCGGATCGTGTGGCCGTACTACACGATGGGCTACGACGATTTCACCGTCGCGTGGTACCGCAACGAGCACGACGGTCGATCGCCGCCCGAAGACCCGAAGGACCCCGGGTGGATGCGCTGGCGGGCCGACAAGGTCAACGAGTACGCGCACCAGTTCGTCCGTGAGATCCGCGAAGCGCGCCCGGGGCTGATCGTGTCCCTCAGCCCCGCGCCGTACCCGTGGTGCTGGGAGAACTACCTGCTCGAGTGGCCGAAGTGGGCGGCGTGGACCCCGGGCAACGACGACAACGAGTGGTGGGACGAGTTCATCCCGCAGTGCTATCGCTACGACTTCCCGGCGTTCAAGGCGACCTGGGACCAGCAGATCGACAACCTGCACGAGTACGGCGCGGGCGATCGCGTCGGTGACATGCTCGCGGGTGTGCTGACGACGGGCAGCCGCCCGGACCCGGTGCCGTGGGCGGACCTGGAGCAGGCGATCGCGCACATCCGTGAGACGGGAGGCGGCGGGCACGTCTGGTGGTTCAGCCGGGGGGTGCTGGACGAATACCCCGACGAGATCGCGGCGTTGTACGACGTGAAGACCAACGGGCACGCGCCGCACCCGGACCGCCCGGCGGACTGGCGTGCGGACGCGGTGCCGCTCCGTTCTGCGCGGGGCGAATGGGTGGCACGCGACCTGCCCGCGGGGGCGTATCGCGTGATCGCGAGGGCATCGGGCGAACCGGGGTGGTCGGTCGTGCGGACGGTTGATCACGACGGCCGCGTTCTGCGGATCGATCTCGATGGCGACTACGAATCGGTCGAAGTACTCCGAGACAGGCGGGGGAACATGGCCCGCTGGTCCAAGGGTGGATGACCGCGGAAGCGAGAGGGAACCATGCGTTTACGAACAGTCATCCAGGCATCCACGCTCGCGGCGATCGTCGCCCCCGCGTTCGCCCAGCCGATCACCGTCACCGAGATCGATCGGCGGATCCAGGGGCGTGACGTCCGCGGCTTTGTCGCGGTCATCGATCTGACCGATCCGCGCGTCGAGACCGTCGTCACCGAGCCCGCGCCCGCGGGCACCGGGGCCGAGGCGGTGCTGACGCGCACCGACCTGTGGCAGCAGACCAACGACGTCGAGCTGGCGGTCAACGCGAACTTCTACGCGACGCTTCCCGGCGGGCTGGGCGACATCGTGGGCCTGAGCGTCTCGGACGGGCAGATCATCTCGGGCGCACGCGTGTTCGAGAACAACGCCCCCGACCCCTCGCTGATGATCATGGACGACGGCAGGGCGGTGGTCGGCAACTTCTCGAACGTCGACGCGCAGCAGGCCGAGGACGCGGTCGCGGGCGTGGGCCCGTCGAACACCGACAACGACCCGGGCACGCTGCTGGTCGACGACGGGCAGAACCTCGGCTCGACGGCGCGCGTGCAGCCGGGCTTTCGCAATCCGCGCACGGCCGCGGGTGTTTCGCGGGACGGCGACACGCTGATCCTGATGGTCATCGACGGGCGTCAGCCGGGTTGGTCTGATGGCGTGACCCTGCCGCAGATGGGCGACCTGATGATCGAGTTCGGCGCGTGGGACGCGATCAACCTGGACGGCGGCGGGTCGTCGGCGTTCGTCTACGACGACGGGACCAGCCGGGTGACGAACAGGCCCAGCGACGGAGGGTTCCGCGCGGTCGCGAACCACATCGGGGTGCGCGTCAACGAGCCGCCCGCGCCGGACGCGGAGACGCGACGCAAGATCCGCGGGATCTGGCTGCGTCCGCCGAGCACGATCGCGGCCCTCGACGCCACGCTGGCGACCCTCAAGGACGCGGGCGTCCGCGATCTCTTCCTCGAGACGTTCTACTGGGGGCTCGCAACAAACCAATCGGACGTGTTCCAGGACCGCTTCCCGTTCGACTATTTGCAGCAGGCCATCCCGGTCGCCGCCAAGCACGGCATGCGGGTGCACGCCTGGATGGAAGCGGCGTACTGGTCGTTCAACGGCACGGGCGACTACATCCTCGATCCCAACCCCGACTGGAAGGTCACCGACTACCTCGGCAACACCGACATCGGCGACATCCCCGGGCAGGTGTTCGTGAACATCGGGCTGCCCGAGGTGCAGGCGGTGCTGCGTGACTACTGCGCCGAGGTCGCCGGGTACCCGGGGCTCTGGGGGATCCACACGGACTACCACCGCTTCCCCCTGGATAACAACACGGGCGACGGGCAGCCCGGGCCGTACTCCTACGATTTCGATTCGCGCCTCGCGTTCTTCGGTCAGTCCGGCGTGGACCCCCTGGTGCAGATCACCGACGACTCCGACCCGCTGTGGGACGAATGGGTGCGGTTCCGACGCGACGGCATCGCCCGGGCGGCGCTGGAGATGAAGAACGGGATGGATTCGGTCAATCCGGAGCTGCAGTTCTCGGGTGCGATCTTCGCGCAGGCGCTGACGAGCCCGGCGCAGCTCGTCAAGATGCAGGACTGGCCGCAGATGGCGGCCAACGGCTGGCTCGAGTACGTCGTCCCGATGGCGTACGGAACGTCCACCGCCTCGATCCGCAACGATCTCCAGATCGCCAACGCCGGCAAGGGCCAGGCGACCATCGTCGCGGGTCTGGCGATCCTGACCAACCAGGCACGCCCGTCGGTCGGCCAGCAGTTGTCGGTCGCGTTGGGCGAGGGGCTCGAGGACTGGATCCTGTTCGAGGGCAACACGCTGGCGGGCAGCGCGGCGATGCGGGGCGAGCTGCGGTCCTTCCTGCTCAACGACGCGACCTTCCAGACCGCGGACTTCAACCGCGATCTCGATGTCGATGCGCGGGACTGGGCGTTCTTCGAGTTTGCGATGCAGGCCGAACCGAACCCGCCGCAATCCGGGTTCGAGCCGGCCGATCTGGACGGCGACGGTTTCATGACCGAGAACGACCGCGTGCTGTTCCGGGACCAGTTCCGCCGATACCGCTTCGGCGCCGACGGCGTCACCGACGCGCGCGACCTCGAAGCGTTCCTCGCCTGCTTCACCGGGCCCGGCCCCGGCGCCGCGGTGTCAGGCGTGCTGAACCTGTACGACCTCGACGGGGATGGCGACGTGGACTACGACGATCAGCTCCGCTTCCACAGCCTGCTCACCGGGCCCGTGCCGTACGACCTCGACGTGGATGCCGACGGCGCGGTGACCATCGACGACCTCCACCGCCAGACGCGTTCGGCGCGGGACGTCAACCGAGACGGGCTGATCGACGCGGCGGATGCCTCGGCGCTCGAAGCGGTGCTGCGGGCCGATGAGATCGACGAGCTTTCGAGCCCGGTCTCCCCGTGACAACGCTCGGGATCGACATCGGCGGGACGGCGGTGAAGGCGGCGTTGCTCTCGGGCGGTTCTGTGCGGACCGGGATCAGCGGTGAGTATGCGCGTCCGGACCGCGAGACCCTTCGCGCGGCGATCGGGCACGCCGTGCGCGACGTGATCGGGGACACGGCCGGGGTACCGATCGAGCGTGTGGGGCTGTGCGTCCCGGGGCGCCGCGCGTCCGACGGCGCGTCTATCGAACTCGCCGTCAACGTGCCGGGGCTGGTCGGGTACCGCTTCGACGATCTGGTGGGCGACGCCCTCGGCCGTCCCGCGGGGGTCGTGCTCCTGGGCGATGCCGAAGCCGCAACGCTCGATGTCGTGCGGGGCTTGCGGACGGAGGAGCGCGTGCTCGGGGTGGCTGTGGGGACCGGCGTGGGCGTGGCCCTCGTCGAGCGCGGGCGGTCTCTCGGGATCGGAGGCGGCGGTCTCGGGCATCTCGGGCAGATCGATGTCGGCCCGATCGGCGACGGGATCACGCCCGGGGACCGGGTCGGGGCCGACGGCGGACGCAACTCGCTCGAGTCATACCTCGGTCTGCCCGCGCTGCGCGCGCGGTTCGGCGACGCGTTGTCCGAGGGGATCGCGTCGATGTCCGACCGTGACCCGGCGTTGATCGCGCTGAGCCGCGCGATCCGCATCGCGCTGGCGTTGTACACGCCCCGGCGGGTCGTGCTGCTGGGCGGGATCGGCATGGCGTTGGGGCGGCACGCGTCGCGGATCGATGCTCTGGTGCGGGACGGGCTGACGAGTGTCGCGACCGAGGGGTGGGGGCTGGGGTTCGGGTGCTCCCGCCATCACGCGGCGTGCGGCGCGGCGCAGGCCGCCTCGGCGTCGTAGGAGTAACGAAACTACTTGCAGGGCGTGGGTTGTGTCCGAGAACACGCCGAATCGGGCCTTGAAAGGGCGAGATGAGGGTTCCGTCGCCACCGGTTTAGTTATATAATCATCATGCGATCCGGCCCGAACGGGCGTGATCGGTCGGACCCATGAACCACATCCGCCGCCCCGTCGGGCGGCCGAGACACGAGGGAGATCAGACCATGAAGCGTCACCGCCTTGCTATGTTGTTCGCGTTCGCCGGCGCCGCCGCCGCCGGGCACGCACAGGACTACACCTTCGAGCTGATCTCGACCGAAGAGATCGATCTGCTCAGCGATGCCGTGAACACCCCGGCGTTCTTTATCGGCAACAACCCGAGTTCGATCGCTTTCGACGGCGGCAGCGCGTACATCGGCGGGTTTGCCAACTTCTCCGATCCGATCCCGGGCGTGCAGGTCGTCCAGGTGCTCGACTTCTTGCTGGGCACCGACGGGCGTTCGTTCGCGGTCGTCGAGGGCTCGCTCGCCGGCTCGCCCTCGCCCGTGTCCAACTTCCGCGGCTGGACGGGTCTGGACTGGGACAGCGAGCGCGGTCTGCTGGGCACCGTCGACTTCGGTTCTTCGGGCGCCTCGGAGCAGGTGCGGGTTTTCAACTTCAAGCAGAGCACCCTGGGCGGGTTCCTGGACACGCTGGACCTGAAGGCGACCTCGATCGACCTGCGCGGGATCGCGGGCCCGAGCTGGGACCGCGGGTTCAACGGCGAGGGCTTCGGGTCGGACGGCCCGGTCGTCGCGTCGGTGCTCGACCCCTTCACCGGGCCGGCCGATGAGAAGAACGGGCCGTTCGGGCACGTGCTCCCCGACGAGCCCGATCTGGGCGACCCGATCCCCGATCTGGACAGCTTCGTGACGGCGTACTTCCCGCCGAGCGGGCCGGCGCTCATCCAGCCCGACACATCCACGCTCTGGCGTGACCTGGACATCGATCCGAACACCGGTGACATGGCCGCCCGTGCGGCGAACATCCTGATCCTCGGGACCCGCGGCGCGGACGGGCTCATCTCTAGCAGCGTCACCGTCGGCACCGACAACGCCCCGTTCGTGTCGGGCCAGAACGTCGCGATCCTGCACGGTCTCATGGACGGCGACATGGTCGTCTACAACGACCGAGCGCTCACTAGCGGCGGGCAGGCGTTCGGCGACGTCGTCAAGTTCGTCGACAAGTCCGGCAACGCGATGTCGGTCGACATCGTCGATTCGGCCGGGGATGCGGTGTCCTTCCCCGCGGGTGTGGGCTATTACGACTTCGCGTGGGACGAGGCGAGCCAGACCCTCCTGATCTTGGACTTCGCCGCCCGCGACGTGTATGTGCTCCAGCCGTTCATGGGGACGTCGTGCCCGTGCGACAGCCCGGCGAACCTCAACTGCGATGATTCGCTCAACTTCTTCGACATCGCCGCGTACATCCAGAACTTCAACGCGGGCGATCCCAGCGCCGACCTGGCCGAGCCCTTCGGCTCGTTGAACTTCTTCGACGTCGTGGCCTACATCGGGCTCTTCAACGCCGGCTGCCCGTAAGCCAGCGGGAGCGACCGCCCCTGCCCGACCCGATCTTCTCTTGAGGCACCCCGCTTGTCGTGGGGTGCCTTTTCTGTTGCCGAGACGGGCGGGCGTTCGAGGCCCGGGGGTGGCATCGTGCTCGATCTCCTCGTCGGCGGCGACGGCCCGCACTCCGCAGGGCCGCACGACCCGGTTCCGGGCCGGGCTCGGTTGTGTCCGGCATGCGATACCGGTGGTTCCGTCGGCGATCGATCGGGTGCGCTGACGCCCGGTCAGGAACCGTCGGTGACGCCCGACGCGGGGGGCACGGCGCTCTTGCCCCCGAAGCGCTCGGAGGTTCCTTGCACGACCCTGTAGATGGCGGGTGTCAGCACGATGCCGAGGGCCGTCGCGACGATCAGCCCCGCGAAGACGGTCGTCCCGAGCCCCGTGCGGGCGCCCGCCCCGGCGCCTTTCGCGATGACCAGGGGGGCCGTGCCGAGCACGAATGCGAACGCGGTCATCAGGATGGGGCGGAATCGCAATCGTGCGGCTTCGACGGCCGCTTCGGCGGGGGTCGAGCCGCGCCGGCGAAGGTCCCGCGCGAACTCGACGATCAGGATCGAGTTCTTGCTGACCATCGCGATCAGCAGCACGACGCCGATCTGGGTGTAGACGTTGTTGTCGTATCCCCTGAGGTACACTCCCGCCGACACGCCCAGCAGCCCCAGCGGCACCGCCAGCAGCACCGACACCGGGAGCATCCACGATTCGTACTGGGCCGCCAGCACCAGGTACACCAGGAGCAGCGACAGCCCGAAGATCAGCAGCACCCCGCCGCTCGCGAGCTTTTCTTGGTACGACAGCCCGGTCCATTCGAACCCCATCGAGTCGGGCAGGGTCCGCGTGGCGATCTGCTCCATGAGATCGAGCGCCTGCCCCGACGAGAACCCGGGCGCGGACTGGCCCTTGACCGAGGCTGCGGGGTAGAGGTTGTAACGCGAGATCATGGCGGGCCCGAAGCGTCGCTCGATGGTCGCGAACGCCGACATGGGCACCGCGTCCCCGTTCGCGTTGGTCAGGCGGAACTTGAGGATGTCATCCGGATCGGAACGGAAGCGGGCGTCGGCTTGGACCTGGACCTGGAACGTCCGGTTGAACGTGTTGAAGTCGTTCGCGTACGAGCCGCCCAGGAACGTCTGGAGTGCGCCGAAGACATCGGTCATCGAGAGCCCGAGCTGCTTGACCTTGTCGCGATCGATGTCCACGAACAGCTGGGGCACGGTGGCTCGGAACGTGGAGTTGACCCCGGTGATGCCGGACTGCGTGTTCGCGTTCGTTGAGAGCTCGCGGGCGGCCTGCTGCAGCGCCTGCACCCCGACGCCGCCCCGGTCCTGGAGCTGCATGTCGAAGCCCCCGGACAGCCCGACGCCCGGGACTGGCGGGAGCCCGAACGCGAACGCGACGGCCTCCTGGATCGCGCTGAACCGCGCCTGGATCTGGCGCGTGATCTCGAGCTGGTGGAGCCCGGGGCGGTTGCGTTCGTCCCAGGGCTCGAGGGTGATGATGTACGAGGCGACGTTCGGGTTGGCGACCCCGTCGAGCAACGAGTAGCCGCCGATCTGGATGTGCGACCGGACGCCCTCGACGTCCTCGAGCATCTCGTCGATGCGGCGGGTGACCGCGCGGGTGCGTTCCCGGGACGCGGCGTCGGGGAGTTGCGCGACCGCCATGATCATGCCCTGGTCTTCGTCGGGGGCGAACCCGGTGGGCAGCGACATGAACGACATCACCCCGCCGGCCGCGAGGGCAGCGAAAAGGACCATCGAGACGCCCGCCTTGCGGACCGATCGGGACACCAGCCCGGTGTACGCTGAGTTCCCCGCGGTGATGGTCGCGTCGAACCAGCGGAAGAGGATGTTCTTCTTTCCCGTCGATCGACGCATCAGCACCCCGCAGAGGGCGGGGCTGAGCGTGAGCGCGTTGATCGAGCTGAACACCGTGGCGGCGGCGATCGTCAGCCCGAACTGGTTGTACATCACGCCCGTCAGCCCGCCCATGAAGGACGTCGGCACGAAGACGGCGAGCAGCACGAGGGTGGTCGCGATCACCGGGCCCGTCACCTCGTCCATCGCCCGCTTGGCCGCTTCCTTCGGCGTCATGTCCGACTCCTCGAGATTGCGTGCGACGTTCTCTACCACCACGATGGCGTCATCGACAACGATCCCGATGGCGAGCACCAGCCCGAACAGCGTCAGCGTGTTCAGCGAGAACCCCAGCAGCGACATGACCGCGAACGTGCCGACGAGGGAGACCGGGATGGTGACCGCGGGGATGATCGTCGATCGCAGGTCCTGGAGGAACACCAGCACGGTGATGATCACGAGAACCGCCGCGATGAAGAGCGTCTCGACGATCTCGGCGATGGAGGCACGGACCGCGTCCGCCGCGTCGTATGTCACGGCGATATCGATCCCCGACGGGAAGGTGGGGCGCAGCTCGTCGATAAGATCCTGGATCCCGTCGGAGATGTCGATCAGGTTCGCGCCGGGCAGCTGGAAGACCGCGAGCACCGCCGCGGGCTTCTGATCGACCCGCGACTCCATCACGTAGTTCTCGGCGCCCAGCTCGATGCGCGCGATGTCGCGGAGCCTGATCATGCGTCCGTCGGGCAGGGAGCGGACCGTGATCTCCCCGAACTCGCCCTCGTCGAGCAGGCGCCCGCGTGCGGTGACGGAGAACTGGAAAGGGGTGCCGTTGGTGGCGGGCGGCTGCCCGATGGTGCCGGCCGCGACCTGCACGTTCTGCTCTCGGATCACGCTCAGCACGTCGTTGACGGTCAGCCCGCGGGCCTCCATTTTGTCCGGATCGAGCCAGACGCGCATCGCGTAGTCGGCGGCACCGAACACGGTTACCCCGCCGACGCCGTTCACACGCTTGAGCTGGTCACGGAGACGGAGGGTGGCGAAGTTGCTCAGGAAGATGTCGTCGAACCGATCATCGGCGGACGAGATCGTGACCATCTGCGCGAAATCGGGCATCTTCTTCTGGGTCTTGATGCCGATCCGCCGGACCTCTTCGGGCAATGAAGGCTCGGCCGCGGAAACGAGGTTCTGCACCTGCACCGACGCGATGTCGAGATCGGTCCCGGTCTCGAAGGTCACGCTGAGCGTGTACGTCCCGTCGCCCGAGCACGTGCTCTTCATGTAGAGCATGCCCTCGACACCGTTGACCTCCTGCTCGATCGGGGCGGCGACGGTCGCGGCGACCGTTTCGGCGTCGGCGCCGGGGTACACCGCGGCCACGGAGATGGTGGGGGGCGCCAGGTCCGGGTACGAGGCGATCGGCAGCCCGCTCATCGATGTGAGCCCGGCGACCACGATGACCAGGGAGAGGACCGTCGCGAAGACCGGACGATCGATGAAGAACTTCGAGAGCATCGGGTGTCTCCGCTCGCCTGTGGGCTATCGGTTGACGGGCTCGGGTGACACGGTCGACCCCGGGCGGGCCCTGAGCAGGCCGCGGACGACGACGCTGTCCTCGGGTTTCAGGCCCGACAGGATGACGCGGTCGTCGCCGTCGACCGGCCCGAGGGTGACGTCCCGCCGCTCGACGGTGTTCGAGCCGTTGACGATCAGGAGGTAGGGCCCGATCTGATCGGTGGACACCGCGGCGTCCGGCACCAGGAGCGCGCCCTCGATGACATCGCTCGCGATGCGAAGCCGGGTGAACAGCCCCCCGAGCAACCGGCGGTCACCGTTCTGGAGCCTGACCCTGAGCTGGACCGTCCCCGAGGTTTCATCCGCGACCGGGTCCGCGTAGTCGATCTCGCCGATGAACGGGAACTGCTCATCGATCTCGGTCGCGACCTCGACCCGCGGCAGTTCGCGGCCCGCGTCGGCGGCCCGGACGACCCTGAGAAACAGCCGGTCGGGCACGGCGAAGTACACGAAGATCTCCGAATCGTCGTACACCGTCGTCAGAAGGCTGTTGTTGACAAGCCCCCCGACGAGATCGCCCATCTCGTAATCGGAGCGCTCCACCAGCCCCGTGATGGGTGCCCGCACATCGGTGTAGTCGACGTCGAGTTGGCGGATCGCGAGCTCTTTCTGCTTGACCTTCACCGTGGCGGCGGCTGCCTCGGCGGCAGCCCTGGCCTCGAGCGCCTGGATCTCGCTGAGCGCGCCGTCCCTGGCAGAGCGCTCGATCCGGTCGGCCTTGGTCTCCGCGAGCCTGAGCTCTGCCAGCGCGCTGTCGACCTGGGCCTGCATCGCGTCGCGTTGCGCGACGAACGGCTCGGGGTCGATCAGGAACAGGCGGTCGCCCGCTTGGACCATCTCCCCAGGCTCGTAGTACACGCGTTCGATGATGCCCGAGACCCGGGCCCTGACCTCGACCCGGGTGGCGACCGCGGTAGTGCCCGTGAACTCGCTGTACGCCGTGACATCACGCTGCGCGGGCTGTGCCACGCCCACGCTCGGGGGCGGGGGGGGCTGGAACTCGTTCTCTCCGCAACTGGTGATGCCGAGTATCATCGGCAGAAACACACACGCGATCGGGTAGCGCAAACCCATCGTTCCGTTCTCCTTATCGCGATCGGTTGGAGCGTTCCCCATGAAAGACAAGTGCGGCCGATTGTATCGCGGGCCCTCCGAGCGTGGTGGGATCCGCGTGGCGGGGCTGGTTCATTGTGGATGGATCGTGCTCGTTGCTGCGGGGTGCCGGGTCGGGCCGGATTACGAGGGCCCGCCCGAGATCGAGGCGCCGGTCGCTTTCGCGGCGATCGACGATCCGGCGTTCGTCCCGGGAGAGACCGATCTGCGCACCTGGTGGGAGGTCTTCGAGGACCCGATGCTCAACGAGATCATCGATGCCGCCGCTTCGGACAACTTGGATCTCCGGATCGCGGTCTCCAAGGTGGTCGAGGCGAGGGCGCGGGTGGACATCGCCGAGTCGGCGCGCTCTCCGCTGATCGCTCTCGGGGGGGGGAGCAGCGTGGACAGCAACGCGGCGACGAGTTTCGATCCGCGTGTGCAATCGAGCCTGAGCTTGCAGGCCAGCTGGGAGCTGGACGTGTTCGGGCGGGTCGCCAGGCAGGTCGAGGCCGCCGACGCGATGTTCGGTGCGGCCAACGAAGACCGGCGGGACGTGCAGGTCTCTATCTTCGCAGAGGCCGCGAACCGGTATCTCTCCGTGCGATCCCTGCAAACCCAGCTCGACACCGCCGAGCGCAACATCGAGTCCCAACGCGAGATCCTGGAGCTCACGCGCATCCGGGAACGCGACGGGCTCGCGTCGCGTCTCGATGTCGTTCGCGCCGAGCAGCTCGTCGCCAGTTCCGAGTCGCTCGTGCCGCCGCTCCGGATCCAGCTCAACCGCGATATCAACACGATCGCGTTGCTGGTCGGCACGCATCCCCAGGCGCTGCCCTTCGATCTGCGGACCCGGGCGGATCTCCCGGTCCCGCCCGCCGAGACGGTGATCGGCGTGCCCGCGGAACTGCTGCGTCAACGCCCGGACATCCGGGCCGCGGAGCGCAGGCTGGCGGCGCAGACGGCCCGTGTCGGGATCGCGACGACGGCGCTCTACCCGCAGTTCTCCATCGGGGGTTCGATCGGCACCAGCTTCTCGAGCACCCCGCTCTCGTTCTCGCTGGGCCCGTCCATCCGCTGGACACTCTTCGACGGCGGCGCGATCCGATCGCAGATCGATGTCGAGGACGCCGTGCTCGAGCAGGCCGTCCTGTCCTACGAGCAGACCGTCCTCAGGGCGATCGAAGAGGTCGAAACGTCCATGACCACCTTCATAGAGCAGCGCATCAGGCTGGAATCGGTCGAGCGGTCGGCGTCGTCGGCACGCGAGGCGTTCGAGCTGGCACGGGGGGTGTACCGCGAGGGGCTCATCGACTTCCAGGACCTGCTCTCGGTCCAGATGCGCCTGCTCGAAGCCGAAGCGCAGGTCGCCGAGGCGAGCGGGCTCTCATCGCAGAACCTCGTGAACCTGTACAAAGCGCTCGGCGGGGGCTGGTCGCTCGAAGAAGAGCAAGCAAGCCGGGCGGCGCACCCCTGAGCCGCGCCCCCGGCGAGGGACGCTCGGACGCAACGCGGGTGGGGTGAACGCCCCCGAGCCCGCGCCCTGCTGGTTCCCATCGCGACGTTTTTCTGACCAGTTTCGTGCGAGCCTGTTCCTATTTCGCGCACATCGTGACGGTCCCCGGCCCGGTGGATCGGCGGGCGCGTGTCGGTGAGGCACAAAGTTGCATGAATGCAGCGGACGGGGACGTGGGTATTCAGCCGCCTTGTGTTCCGACCGATTCGGGTCTTCATGGGAATCGCACCACCGACCGAGAGCACCGTGCGCCGGCGTGATCCGGCATCGCAACGGGGTGCCCATGATCAGTCCCGCTTCCGGGTGGGGTACATCGGGGGGTTGTGCCTGATCGCCGCGCTGACACTGGCGGGGCAGATCGTGATCCACGCGATGCTGTACACCCAGTCCGGAACCGCGGACCTGATCAACATCGCCGGCCGTCAGCGGATGCTGAGCCAGAAGATCGCGAAATCGGCGCTCGAGGGGGACCTCGACGAACTGGCTCGCGCGGCATCGTTGTGGGAGTCATCGCATGAGGCGTTGGTGGACGGCGACCCCGAGCTGGGGCTCTCTGGCGACTACGAACCCGGCATCGAGCGGATGTACACCGATCTCGGGCCCTTTGTGGATGAGATCATCGGCTCGGTCGAGGTGATCCTGGGCGGGGGGAGCGACGCGGTGCCGGATGCGGTCGCCGCGGTCCTCGCGATCGAGGGCGATTACCTGGCACGCATGGACGCGATCGTTCACGCCCACGCCGAGCATGGCGAGAGGGCGGTGGCGTTCCTGGACCGCATCGAGTTCGTGATCGGGGGCGCGATCCTTCTGGTGCTGATCCTGGAAGCGGTCCTGATTTTCGAGCCGCTGCTCAGGAGGATGCGCTCGAGTTGGAACGCGCTGGTGCGCTCTGAAGATCGGTTCAAGCTGGCGGTCAAGGGATCTTCGGGCGCGATCTTCGATTGGAACCTGATCGACAACACGATCTATCTGGCGCCGCGGTTCGCGGAGATGATCGGGGCTCCGGCGGGCAAGGTGTCGGACTCTCCGCACGAGCTGGTGGGCCGCATCGCGTCGCAGCACCTGAGCGAGTTCAGCGATCGGTTGGAGGATGTCATCCGCGACCCGGCCCTTGACCTCGATATCGAGTTCCAGCTGACGTGCTCGGACGGCTCCGAGCGATGGGTGCTGTGCCGCGGCACGGAGGAGCGTGACGAATCCGGTCAGGCCGATCGGTTCGTGGGCTCGATCGCGGACATCACCGAGCTGAAGCAGACGCAACTCCAGCTGCGCGAGCTCGCGGAGCGGGACGCGCTGACGGGCCTTGCCAACCGCTCGTTGTTCAGCGACCGTCTGGACCTCCGGCTCGCGAAGCGTGGGACATCCCAGGGCGTCTTCGCGGTGCTGTTCCTCGACTTCGATCGTTTCAAGATGATCAACGACAGCCTGGGGCACGACGTCGGCGACGGTCTGCTGATCAGCTTCGCCGAGCGGATCAAAGCGCACCTGCCGGATTCGGCCACCGCGGCGCGCTTCGGCGGTGACGAGTTCGCGGTCCTGGTGGATTCGGGATCGAGCGATGAAATCACAGCGCTGGCCGACGGCCTGCTGGAGATCCTGGCCGAGCCTCACCAGATCGGGAAACACGAGATCACGTCAACCGCGAGCATCGGGGTCGTGCTCGACAGCTGCCGGTACGAGACGTCCGAGCAGATGCTCAGGGACGCAGACATCGCGATGTATGAGGCGAAGCGGTCCGGCCGCGCCGGCGTGGTGTTCTTCGATGACGCCATGCGCGAGCAGGTCGTGGAACAGCAGCGTTTGGAGCACGATCTGGCCAAGGGAGATGTGATCGAGCAGATGCGCTTGTTGTATCAGCCGATCATCGAGCTCGAGAGCGGGAAGATCGCCGGGTTCGAGGCGCTCGTCCGGTGGATCCACCCCGTCGAGGGAGAGATACGCCCGGATAAGTTCATCCACATCGCCGAGGAGTGCGGGGCGATCGAATCGGTCGGGAACTGGGTTCTCGAGAGCGCGTCCGCCCAGCTCTTACGCTGGCACGACGCGCACCCCGAGCTCGGTCTTCGCATGGCGATCAACGTCTCGCGCAAGCAGCTGCTCCTGCCGGGCTTTGTGGATGCGCTGGCGGGGCTGGCCGACCGGATGGGCGACGCGACGGGCCGGATCGTGATCGAGGTAACGGAGACCGCGGTCGTCGACAGCAGGGTTGATATCAGCTCGACGCTCGAGACGATCAAGCGCCTCGGCTTCTCCTTGGCGATGGACGACTTTGGTACCGGCTACTCGTCGCTCAGCTGCTTGCACGACTATCCGATCGATTACCTCAAGATCGATAGATCGTTCGTCAAGAATCTGGAGCAGAGGCGTGAGTTCACGGCGGTGTTCGCCGCGATCGTGTCACTCGCCAACGCGCTCGATCTCAAGGTCGTGGCCGAGGGTATCGAGGTCCGAGAGCAACTCGTCCAACTCCAGGCGATGGGCTGCGAGTTCGGGCAGGGGTACTTGTTCGGCAAGCCGATGAGCGAGTCGGACGCCGACAGGCTGCTGGCGGGCGATCACGGGGAGCACCGCACGGCGGCCTGAGCGCCAACGAAGCCCGCACGGGTCGCTCGGCACGCACCGATGTGAAGCACACACGCTTCGCCGGACACCCCTCCGCGGGCGCGTCTCGGGCCTGAGACAGTGCTCGGAGCAAAACCCAACGGTGCGGGTGGGATTCGAACCCACGAAGACATCGCTGCCTTGCACGATTTCAAGTCGTGTGCCTTCAACCGCTCGGCCACCGCACCAGGAGCACGCTCGCCGGCGTGCGACCGATCCTAGTCGCGCCGCCCCGGTTCAGTACCTCGGTTGAACGCCCTTGCCCCGGTGCAGCGGCTTGCGGCCGGGCTTGCCGGTCCCGGGGCCACGCGCCGGTTTGCGTTGCGATGCCGGCTTCGCGCCGGGACCGGTTGCGGCTGTCTCGGCCGATCGCGGGTAGCCGGTCCGCCGCTTGGCCCGCCCGCCGTTGCCCGCCCCGGCCCCGGCGTCGTTCTCCGAGGGTCTCCGCTTGGGCTTGCCCGGCTTCCCGTTCGCGTACCAGTAGGGCTTGGGTGCGGGCTTGCCGCCCGATGCCCCAACGTGATGTCCGCGGTGATGCCCGGCGCGCCCGCCCGCGTCGGGCTGTTGCTGTCCGTTCTCGGCATCGGGCGTGATTCTGGTCACGCCGGTTCTGCCGGCCCGCTTCGTCGGTCGGGCGCCCGAGATGGGCACCTTCTCGCCGATCTCTCGCTCGATGGCCCTCAGCAAGCCGCGCTCCTGCGGCGAACAGAACGCCACCGCGATGCCCGTCGCACCGGCGCGCCCCGTCCGACCGATCCGGTGGACGTACGCCTCGGGCTCGCGCGGGAGATCGTAGTTGAACACGTGCGTGACACCGTCCACGTCCAGGCCCCGGGCGGCGACGTCGGTCGCGACGAGCACCCGGCTCCTGCCGCGGCGGAACGCGTCGAGCGCCTTGTTCCGCTGCGCCTGCGTCTTGTTCCCGTGGATCGAGACCGAGTCGATCCCGGCGGCGACGAGCTTCTTGCTCAGGCGGTCGGCCCCGTGCTTGGTCCTGATGAACACGACCGCCCGCTCGATGCCCGGGCGTTTGAGCATGTCCTCGAGCAGCGCGTGCTTGTCCGGCTGGTCGATCATGCAGACCGATTGCTTGATCTTGGGCAGGTTGGACGGATCCATGGGGACCTCGACCCTGACCGGATCGTTGAGGAGCGACGCCGCGAGTTTGGCGATCGCCGGCGGCATGGTGGCGCTGAACAGCAGCGACTGACGCTTCTTCGGGAGCGCATCGGCGATCTCCCTGATCGGCTGGATGAACCCCATGTCGAGCATGCGGTCAGCCTCATCGAGCACGAAGGCGCGGATCTTCGAGAAGTCCATCAGCCCCTGGTTCGTGAGGTCCTGCAGCCGCCCGGGCGTGGCGACAACCACGTCGACGCCCCGCGCCAGGTCTTTCTCCTGCCCGTGCTGAGATACCCCGCCGTAGATCGCGGTCATCCGCAGATCGGTGTGGCGTGCGTACTCCGCGAAGCTGTCCACGATCTGGGTCGCCAGCTCGCGCGTTGGGGACAGGATCAGGGCTCTGGGCAGGAACGCCGGAGGGAGCTTGCCACGACGCCCGTTGCGTCGTCCGGTCTTCTTCTCCGGCTTTCGGTCCGGATCGAACTCGGGCTTCGGGCCGCGGGGGCGTTCGGACTTGAGCAGTGCCTGGATGATCGGGAGCGCGAACGCGGCGGTCTTCCCGGTCCCTGTCTGCGCGATCCCGAGAAGATCACGGCGCTCGAGCGCCGCGGGGATCGCGAGCGCCTGGATGGGCGTCGGAGTCTCGTAGCCGGAATCCTCCAGCGCTCGCCGGATCGGCGCGGCGAGGTCCAGCCCGGAGAACGTGATCGGATCCGTCGCGGGCTCGACGCCACGCTTGCGACGCGGTGCCGGCATGGGCTGGAGCTTGGGGCGGTTCGAGCGGCTCGTGGGCTTGTTGGAGTGCTTTGTGTTGTGTTTCAAATCAGTCTCGCGGCGGGATGACCCCGCGGTCCCGGCGGTGCGGGTCGCGTGGTCGCTGAACGGGGTCTTGACGACCGGATCACGTTGATCGGCGGTCGCGTCGGTCAGCCCGTCCATCACACCGGCGCATCTCAAGATCGTGCTCCCCGAACGGGCGGGCGATCCATGCGTCGGCTTTGCGTGCAAGCGAGCTGCGGTTGAGGGGGAACGAATGAGTCTGCAAGGTGCTTCGAGGCAAGCACGCCGTCCGTGTTTCGACGGGCGGCGTGGGGTTCAACAGATCGGTCGTGTGGGTGGGGTCAGCCGCGGTATCCGCCGCCACCGCCGTAGCCGCCGCCGCCGTAGCCGCCGCGGCCTCCACCACCACCGCCGAATCCGCCGGAGCGGGGTTCACGCGGCTTGGCCTCGTTGATGTTCAGGCGGCGTCCGCCGAAGTCCTGACCGTTCAGGGCTTCGATCGCCTTGTTGCCCGACTCGGCGTCGCCCATCTCGACGAAGCCGAAGCCGCGCGGGCGGCCGGTCTCGCGGTCGTTGATGAGCGTGACGTTGTTGACCTGCCCGTGCTGAGAGAACAGGTCCTGGACCTCTTCCTGCGTGGCGCTGAACGGCAAGTTGCCAACATAGATTTTCATACCAAAGACTCCTGCCCCGAAGCGTTCTATCCGTGAGCGATCTTCAGGGCGGATCTGCAGCGGATCACCGGCGCGGTGCGCCCCCATGGCGCCATCGACCGGTCACTAAACGTAGGCCGATTCAAGGGTTCGGGCACGAAAAATTCTCTCAAACACGACACCGGGGACTCTCGCGGACCAACCGGAACCGGCGGTTCGGGCCGGCCTGACGGCCCGAAAGTGCTCGGTCGCGGGGGGATTCGGGGCTCAGCCCTTGATCGTCTCCAGCGCCGCGAGGGCCCGATCGCGGGATGCGGGATGGTCCACGATCCGCTCGGGATAGGTCTCGCCCAGCGTGATCCCGGCGGCCTGCAGAGCAAGCGGGGGGGCGTCCCAGGGCTTGTGGATGAACGCCGTATCGAGACCCCTTAGTTCGGGGATCCAGCGCCTCACGTACTCGCCGTCCGGATCGAACTTCTCGCCCTGGGTGATCGGGTTGAAGATCCTGAAGTAGGGCGCGGCGTCGGCGCCGCAACCCGCGGTCCACTGCCAGCCCAGCGTGTTGCTGCCCAGGTCGGCGTCGACGAGCGTGTCCCAGAACCACTCGGCCCCACGCTGCCAGGAGATCATCAGGTTCTTGCACAGGAACGATGAGACCATCATCCGCGCCCGGTTTGGCATCCAGCCCTCGGCCCAGAGGTTGCGCATCGCCGCATCGATCGCCGGGTACCCGGTGATCCCCTTCTGCCACGCCCGGAGCTGCGCCGCGTCTTCCCGCCAGGGGAACCGGCTGAACTTGTCCCGGAGCGGGCGGTCGGGCGTGTGCGGGAAGTGGTTGAGCAGGTGCTGCGCGAACTCGCGCCACCCGATCTCACGGAGATAGTGCTCGCGCCCCTCGTGCTTCTTCCAGTTCGGGTGTTTGGTCATCACATGCCAGATGCGCCGCACGGAAATCTCACCGAAGTGGATGTGTGGCGACATCGCGGACCAGCCGGGGGTGTCGAGCCGGTCGCGGTCCGCGTGGTACCGATCGATCCGGTCGCGAACGAAGGCCGCGAACGAGGCGATCGCGCCGCGTTCGCCCGGGCTCCATCGCTCGCGCATCCCGCCCGCCCAGTCGATGCTCGGCAGCAGCCCCAGCGCGTCAACCCCGATCGACTCGGGCTCGGCGCGAGGCGGTTCGAGCGACTTCGGGCCCGGGACCGGATCGTCGGGCTCGCCGTTCTTCAGGCCCGTCTTCCAGAACGGGGAGAACACCTGATACGGATCCCCGCCCTGGGTCAGCACCGATCCGATCGGCCACAACAGATCCGCGCTGAACCGGTCCACCATGCTGCCCGATCCCCCGAGGGCGTGATCGATCGCCTCGTCACGCTCCTGTGCGTCTGGCTCGATCGCTTCGTTGAACATCACCCGGTCGGCGCCGGTCAGTTCGGCGACGGCTCTGAGTTGCTCGGCCGGGTCGCCCCGGCGGATCACGAGGGGCGATCCCAGTTCGCTCAACTGCTCGGAAATCGAATGCAAGCTTTTGTGAAGCCACCATTTAGAGGCTCCGCCCGCGCCCCAGCGTCTGCTTGAATCGCGCGGATCGTGTATGTACACGGGAACGACCCGCCCCCGGTTCGCGGCCGCCGCGAGGGCCGGATGATCATCGAGGCGAAGATCGCGTCGGAACCAGACGATGGTGGTGGTGTTGGGCATCGGAATCCCGGGGTTTGCGAACTCATCTGCCGGTCGGACCCCCCCCGTTTTCGAGCCCCGGGCCCGTGCAGACGCGGACGCCCGGGCGAAATCGGGCCGCACCGCCCGGCCTGTCTGAATCGGTACCCGCATCCGACCGATAGCGGTCGCATGAGCACCGATCAGACAGAGACCGCCGAGCAGGGCCCCGTCGCGACCGAGGCGTCGAGCCTGGATCCGCAGGGCGACGCGTCCGGCATCACCCGCTACGTCGTGGTCGAGGTCAACTCGAGCAACTACGGGTTCCCCACCGACGCCACCGTGGAACTGGTGTCCAGGTCGGCGGTCGCGGTGACCCGCGTCCCGAAGAGCCCGGAGTTCGTGCGGGGCGTGATCAATCATCGCGGCTCGATCATCCCTGTGGTCAACACCCGGCGTCTGCTGGGTCTGCCCAGCATCGAGTCGCAGGCCAGAGAACTCATCGATACGGTCGATGCGCACGAGCGAGATCAGGTCGAGTGGGTCGATGCGTTGGAGCTGGCCATCCGATCGGGCGAGGCGTTCAACGCTCAGGCCGACCCCGCGGGACGCGAGTTCGGCCGCTGGTGGTCCGAGATCATGGGCAACGAGACTCGGTTGGAGTTCTTGTGCCGCTTTGATCAGGCTCTCAAGTCAACGCTCGCGGCTATGGAAGCCCCGCACAAGCGGATCCATCACCTGGCCGAGAAGCTGCTGGCGATGCGCGACGCGGGCAACACCGATGAGGCCCTCGCCATGCTCTCCGAGGAACGGTCCTCCACGCTCGGCGAGCTGAGGCGTTTGTTCGCCAAGGTGCGCGGCGCCGCCGAGTCGGGCATCAAGACGATGCTGGTGATCACCGAGCTGGGCGACCAACGCGCCGCGTTCGAGGTCGACGCGGTCCACACAGTCAAAGACTGCGCCGAGAGCGACATCGAGTCCTTGCCCGATTCCGCCACGGGCAGCGAGTTCATGCGCGGGCTGGTCCACCAGGACAACGGACGCTACGTGCTCATCTGCGACCTCGAACAGATGTACGGGCTCGCCTGCCCCAAGTGAGCGGCGATCAGCCGGGCGTTCCCGGCGCGTCTTCGGGCGCCGCGGGCTTCGACCAGGCGATGTCACGGTCTTTGTGCAGCACGCCGGCCGATTGCTTGACGCATCGCTTGCACGCCAGCACGCCCGGATAACCCGGGCTCTCCCAGTGCGGGTCTGCGCGTTGCTCCTCGAGACAGAGCACGCACGTGTCGCCCGGCTGCGCAGGCCTGCCCGACATGAGATGCACCAGCTCGGCGTACGCGACCGACAGGCACCGTCCGCAGATGATCGAGCCGCGGTGCCCCTCGACCATCGCCAGGTCCTCGCTCCACGGGCTGCGGCAGAAATCGCAGCGGAACACCAGTGCGTCCGGGTCGCTCTTGTCTTGCATCACGCCACCCCGGTCACGATTCGTCCGCCCGGACGCCCGCAGCATCCAGCCCGGCCAATCTCCCCGACGCCAGCTGGCGATAGAAACCGCACCGGGTCATCAGCTCGTCGTGCGTGCCGTGGTCGACCACCCGCCCCGCGTCCATCACGACGATGCGATCGGCGCTGAGCACGGTGCGCATCCGGTGCGCGACAATGAGCGTGGTCCGGTCCGCGCAGAACTCCTCGAGCACCGCGGCGATGTGCTCCTCGCTCTCCGAATCCACCATGCTGGTTGCTTCGTCGAGGATGAGGATCTCCGGCTGCCTGAGGATCGCGCGAGCGATCGCGATCCGCTGGCGCTGCCCCCCCGACAGCGTGAGCCCTTGCTCGCCGACCGGGGTGTCGTACCCGTCGGGCATCCCTTCGATGAACCGGTCCGCCCGGGCCTGGCGGGCGGCGCGGAGCACGTCCTGGTCGCTCGCGTCGGGCGATCCGTACGCGATGTTCTCGCGGACGGTGCCCTTGAAGAGGATCACCTCCTGCGTCACCACACCGATCTGGCGACGCAGGGAACGCACCCGGACCTTGGCGATATCCGAGTCGTCGACCAGGATCCGGCCGATGTCCGGGTCGAACAGGCGGGGCACCAGGGAGAGCAGCGTCGTTTTGCCGCACCCGTTGGGGCCCACGAACGCGACAGTCTCGCCGTGACGGACGCTCAGCGAGACGTTCCTTACCGCGGGGCTGGCCTGCCCGGGGTAGGTGACGGACACGTTCTCGAACACCAGGCGCTCGCGGTGGCGTGCGAGCTTGGGCAGCGATTCCTCGTGCCCCGGCTCGGTGTCGTTCTCGATCAAGCGTTGGATTCGGTCGGCGGCGGCCCGCGACGCCTGCATGTCGTTGAGCAGCCCGGTCAGCGGCTTGATGCTCGCCGCGGCGATCCCCAGGGCGGTCAGGGTGGAGAAGAACACGGACTTGTCCAGGTTCCCGTCGAGGATCAGCTTGGCCGCCAGGATCATGAGGGCGCCGAGCGTCAGGACCGTCAGCAGTTCGATCAGCGGGCTCGCCACCGCGCGGGCGGTGCGTATCTTGAGTTGCTGGCGGAGCAGTTCTTTGTTGACCCGGCCGAACCGGCCCGCCTCGTACCGCTCGGTGGTGTGGACCTTGACGACGCGGAGCCCCTGGAGCGACTCGGTCGCCGCGCGGAACAGGCCGGCCCGCGCGGTCAGCGCCCGCGTCGAGGCCCGCCGGATCCGCTTGCCGAGCTTGCGGATGATGACCGCCAGCAGGGGCATGACCACCACGGCGCTGAGCGCGAGTTGCCAGTGGATCACGAACGCCGCGATCAGGGCCGCTAGGCCTTTGGTCGCCTGGGCGATCGCCTTGCTCAGCATCGCGATGAAGCCCTGGCTGAGCATCTCGGTGTCGTTGACCACACGGGAGATCGCGTCGGTCGGTCCCTCGGCGACCACCGTTTTGAGCGGCAGGTGGAGCACCCGTCCGTACGCCTCTCGCCGGATCCGCGCGATCGTCCGGTGCACGATCGTGAAGGCGCAGAACTGGTGCATGAAGTTGGCGAGCGCGCCGATCACGGTCAGAACGCCGAGCAGACCCATCATCCAGACGACCGCGACGAACGGGCCCTCGGGCAGCCCGTCGATGAACTCTTGCGAGAACCGCCCGGACAACAAGCCGTCTTCTTGGGTGTTCAGATCCCCGACGATCTGAGGCAGCCCGCGGTGCCCGGGCTCGAGCACCGCATCGAGCACGGGCTTCATCGCCACGATGCCGGCGCCCAGCCCGCCGGCCGAGATCAACGCGCAGAGCATCCCGAACACCATCAACGCCCGATGGCGGGTCATCTTCTTGGCGAATGTCCAGAACGCGTCCATACGGCTCCTGCGATCAACATCGGCCCGCGCGGTCGCGGGCGGACAACAAGTATTCGCCCCGACCCCGCCGGGTTCTCCCGGGGCTGGCCCGATCAGATATGCAGCCGGTCCCGGGTGATCCGGACGGTGCCCGGGTCGGTCAGCGGGCCCTGGTTCATGCCCGGGCAGCCCTCCGAGGCCCGCTCCCAGTGACGCCGGGTCTGCAGGTTGCTCTTCCAGAACGGCCACGTGCGGCACTGGGTGGGACGCGCCCCGTACAGCCCGCACACGGCCTTGCCCGGGAGCGTGTCGCGATCGAGGAAGATGCAATCCTGTCCGAACGCGCTGGGTTTCTCGGCGAGGCTCCGCCCCAGCGATGTCTCGCGCGTGTACCGCTCGATGAAGCGGTCGCGGGGCACGCCGATCTCCGCCGCCATCGCGTCGGCTTCCTCGTCCGTGAAGAGCACGAAACCCGACGGGCCCGTGCAGCAGTTGCCGCACATCGTGCACTCGAACCGGAGCCCGCGCTCGCCGGTGTCGGTCTTCCCTGTCGGGTCGGGCTGGTCGAACCAATCGCTCACGCCGGGCCGGTGCGTCGCACCACGACCAGCGTCTGATCGTCCTGGCGTGTCATGGACCCCGTGAACCCGAACATGCTCTGGTGGATCGTGTCGACGACACACTCGGGTTTGCCCGTGCACCGCCCGAGGGCCTCATCCAACCGCGTCTCGCCGAACAGCTCGTCGTCGTGGTTGCGCAGCTCGGTGATGCCGTCGGTGTAGAGGACCAGTGTGTCCCCGATGCCCAGTTCGCCCGAGTCGGATGTTGCGTTGAGATCATCGACGATTCCCAGAGGCAGCGTGCCCGCCGAGTCGATGATGTCGATTGTGCCGTCGGAGCGTCTGATCCGTGGCGGGTTGTGCCCGGCGCGGCTCCAGACGATGCGGCCGGTGTCCGGGTCGATCACGCAGAAGAAGGCGGTGATGAAGTTGCCGCTGAGCTTTGTTGCTCCGAGCTTGGTGTTGCAGTACTGGGCGAACGACGCCGGATCCACATCCTCCGATTCGTAGCAGTGGATGATCGCGCGCAGCATCGCGACAACCGTGGCCGCCCCGGCGCCGTGCCCCGAGACGTCCGCGATCAGCACGCCGAACCGCCCGTCCGGGAAGTTGTAGAAGTCGTAGTAGTCTCCGCCCGAGTCGTCCGAGGTGATGTAGCTGGTCGCGACCTCGAATCCGGGAACGTCGGGGCTCTTCTCGGGGAGCATCGCCCGCTGGATGCGCGCGATCTGTTCGAGCTGGGCTGACAGCCTGTCGTTGAGTTCCTGGATCTGCTTGCGGACGACCAGGTTCCTCGTCGCGGTGCCCATCAGGTTGATGTCCAGCATGCCCGACTCGAACTGCCCGATCGAGTCCCACTCGGGATCGGCGCTGAAACTGACCGACCAGTTCAGCGGCTCGCCCTGGTCGTACGCGGGCATCGCCGCCAGCATCGTCATCCTGCCGGCATCGGGGCCCATCACCGGGCCGAGCACCGGGTCGCTGGCCAGATCGAGGTCGGCGATCAGGCGGGGCCGCCCGGCGGCCAGGATCTGGCCCAGGATCCCGCCTTCGTGCGTCGGGATCTCGTTCCACGTTTCCCACGGGTTGACCATCGGCGCGTTGCGAGCGTCCTCGAAGCTGGGCCTGCCCGGAACAACCCGGGTCAGCTTGTACTGGCCCTCGGCGAGGTTCCGTTTCGAGACGCTGACAAAGAAGTCTCGGGTCGATCTGGTCGAGATCCACGGCGCGAATGCCCGGATCATCTCGGCCGGCTCGGTGAGCGTCGAGATCGTCCGCATCACATCGGTGAGGCTGGAGATCCGCGCGTTTGATTCGAGGTCGATCTCTCGCACGCCCGATCCTAGGTTGCCCCGGTTCTGTCCGGCATCACCCGCACGCGGACTCGATCCGCTCGGCTCGGGCTCTGGCTTGCCTGATGGTGTGCTCGGTCTCCGCGATCAATCCCCGGCGTCGCTCTTCGGGCAGCGAGGGTGCGTTGACCCGGATGTTCCACGCCGCCGACCGCGCCGCGGCTTCCGCCTGAACCGCCGCGACCGCGAGATCGCTGTTCAGATGCGGGTTGGTCTTCCCGACCAGGTCTTCACACAATCGGAGCACATCGTTGGACGCCGCGAGCATCGCGCGGGGCGGCGTGATCGCGTTCTCGACCGCGGTGCTCCAGCCCGACACCCGGTCGGGATGGTCTTCGGGCAGCTTCATCATCCTGTTCAGCGCGCCGTACGCGGCCGCGTCCTCGTCGGCGAGCAGCAGGAACACGGAACGCGCCCGTTCCAGACGCGACGCCGCGTCACCGAGGAACGCACGGTGCGTCGCCAGCGATTTCCGATCCACCGAGTACGCGACGACCATCCCCGCGAGCGCGGCCGCGGTCGCGCCGACGACCCCGGCGGCGGCCCCGCCCCCCGGCGCGGGAGACTTCGATGCCAACGCCGCCAGCAACGATGCGGTCGGCGTGGCGCCGATCGGTCCGGTCTCGGGCGATTCGCTCATGCCCGAGCCTACGCGATCATCGTCTGGGAGGCACGGAGCGCAGGTGCTCGGCCATGGCGAGCGTGGTCGGGATCACCCCGCCCTCGGCGGAGCGATCGAGATCGCGGATCTGCCCGAGCGTGAGCCACCGCGTTTGGGAGTACTCCCAGTTCGGGTCCCAGTTCGGGCCCGCGCCGGGCCCGGCGTCCGGTCTCGTTCCGGGCTCGATGAGCATCATCAGGTCGGTCGAGCCCGCCGGATCATCGTGGACCAGCGCGATCGGGCGGGGCTGGGTCGCCGACAGGTCGAGCCCGAGTTCCTCGCGGGCCTCTCGGCGCAGCTCGCGGGCGATGTCTTCGGGCGTGAG
>DIYM01000154.1 GCA_002429045.1 Phycisphaerales bacterium UBA6054 | reverse complement strand
CGGGCCGGTCCGGTACATCGTCGAGCTCCGGATCAACCCCGCCGCCGGGTCCGAACACGCGGTGCGGACGCTCGCGTCGGTCACCGGCGCCGCGTCCGCGGAACTGGACCCCACCCAGCCCGCCGATCAGGACCGCGGCTGGACCCGCGCCGTGGTCCACGCCCTGCCCGACGCGCACGATCTCCGCGAACCCATCGCCGGGGCGCTCGAGGACCGGGGCCTGTTCGTCCGCGAACTGACCCGGGTCACCCCGTCCCTCGAATCGATGTTCGTCCGCCTGATGGACGACGCGCCGCCCCCGGAATCGCCCCGCCCCGCGGACGCCATCGGATCGGGGGGCCCCGCCTGATGCGCGGCGTCTGGACCATCGCGACCCGCGAGATCGCATCGCTGTTCCGCCTGCCCGTCGGGTGGATCGTCGTCGCGCTCTACGCGTTCCTGTCCGCGGTCGTGTTCGTGCAGTTCACGCTGATCCCGGGCTCGCCCGCGACGCTCCGGTACTTCTTCGCTTCCGCGGCGTGGATGATGGTCCCGGTCGCCCCCGCGATCTCGATGCGCCTGCTCTCCGAAGAGACACGCTCTGGCACCGCCGAGATGCTCCGGACCGCTCCGGTCCACGACTTCGCGGTCGCGTCGGGCAAGCTCCTCGGCGCCTGGCTGTTCCTGGCGATCACGCTCGCGCCAACGCTGGTGCTCCCGGTCACGCTGTGGCTCGTATCCGAGCCGACGCCCGACCCCGGGCCCGTCGCCACGGGTTACATCGTGCTGCTGCTCTTCGGGGGGCTGTGCCTGGGCGTCGGGCTGATCGCGTCGTCGCTGACCTCCTCGCAGACGCTCGCGTTCCTCGGCACGCTCGTCGCCATCGTCTTGACGCTTCTCCTGGCGGGACCCGTGGCGAACGCGCTCGGGCCGCGTCTCGGCGAGCCGCTCCGGACCTTCTCCGTGATGGCCCGTGTCAACGAGCTCTCCAAGGGCGTGCTCGATAGCGCCGCCGTCGCGTTCTTCCTGATCACGATCGCCTGGTCGGTCGTGGTGACCGCCGGGGTGCTCGAGTCGCGCCGCATCGCCAGGGCCCGCTCCCGTGCCGCGGCGGTCTGGATCGCGTTCCTCCTCGCGACCACCGCATCGGCGGTGCTCGCCGGGGTGCTCGCGCACGAGCACCGGGCCCGCTTCGATGTCACCTCGACCGGAGAGCACCGGCTGGGCCCGCGGGCCCAGCGCATGGTGGATCTGATCGACGCCCCGACCGAGCTGGTCTTCGCGGTCGATCGGGCCCGCTCGGACGAGCGGGCCGCGGACCTGGTCGGCGATGTGCTCGACGCGTACGAACGGTCGTCCGTATTCATCACGCACCGCCCCATCGATCTCAGCACAGGTCGCGGGCTCGAACAGACCGACCTGTTGCTCCGCGAGATCGCGTCCCGCGAGGGCCCACCGATCGAACGTACCCGCGCCGCGCTGACCGCGTCTTCGGTCTCGATGCGTGAGACCGCCGACGGTCTCACCGGACTCGCGACCCGCCTGGACCGGATCCGCGATGCGATCGACCCGTCCTCGCCCGGCGGGGCCACGAACCGCGCATTCTTCGACCAGCGGGCGGGGCTCTCTCGCCTGGGGGCGCGCACGCTCTCGGAGCAGGCGGACGCCATCGATGACGGCATCGCGAACCCCGAGCCATCGACCGGGCTGCCGGCGTTCGACCGGCTCTCCGGGCCGGCGATCGCGGTCTGGCGAGAGCAGCGCGCCGGGCTGACGGATCTGGCGGCGCAGGCCGGCGCGTTCGCCGAATCAGCACTGGCGGTCGGCGAACTGCCCCCCCTGGCCCGCGAGGCGGCCCGCTCGGCCGGGGCCCTCCGCGACGCGGCGGCGGTCGCACAGGAAGGGCTCGAGCGCCTGCCACGCATCGACGCGATCCGCGTCGCCCGCGCCCTGGAGACCGGAGAGGCGCTCCTCGTGGTCGGGCCCCCGGGCCTCGGTGTCGCCGCGATCGACCTCGACACGCTGCTGCCCTCGACCGAGGTGCTCGACCGCGCGGGGCTCTCGCCCGCGGGCTTCATCGGGCCGCGCGCCCAGGAACTGGTCGCGACCGCGCTGGGCAGCCTGCTGCGCCCCGAGCGCCCCATCGTCGTCTTCACCCACGGCGGACGCCCGGGCGAGCTGTTCGGCTCCGGCGAACTGGTCGCCAAGGTCGTCGAGCGCCTCGCACGCGCGGGCACGGATTCGATCGAGTGGGCGGCGGCGGAAGAGCCCGCCCCGCCCGCGCTGTCCTCGCTCGATCCCGCCGGCACCCGCCCGGTGGTGTACTTGGTCATCAGCGCCGATTCGACCCAGGGCTCGGGCGAGGGACGCCTGACCGGGGCGCAGCGGGCCGAACAGCTCGCCGCGGCGGCCCAACGCGTCATCGACGCCGGCATGCCCGTGCTGCTTTCGCTCAACCCGTCGGTCTTCCCGACCTACGGCGATGTGGACCCGATGGCACGCCTGGCCGAACCGTTCGGCATCAGCGTCAAGACCGGCACGCCCCTGCTGAGCGATCGGGTCGGGCCGGGCGGGCGCCGGGCGAACCCGCTCACGGTCGTCGTCCCCGACGGGGGGGACCACCCGATCGCCGACGCGGTCCGAGGTCTCCGCACCGCGCTGCCCTGGTCTGTCCCGATCGAGCTCGACGCGTCGGACGACGCGTCTTCATCCGCGATTGTCACGCTCGCGGGCGATGCTGCGTCGGACCTCTGGGCGGAGACTCAGTGGCTCCGGTTCTGGTCGACGCCCGGGCAGAACCGCCCCCTGATGCGCAACCAGCCCGAGTTCAACCAGGGCGTGGACAGACGCTCGGCGGATTGGATCGTGGCGGCCGCGGGCGAACGCATCGACCGCGCCTCCCCACAACGCATGGTCGTGGTCGGGAGCAACGGGTGGGCCACCGACGGGGTCGTCGAGGCGGCAGAGCAGCTCGTCGACGGCCGCATCACCACACGGTTCCCCGGCAACGGGACGATTCTGGACGCCTCAATCGCGTGGCTGGCGGGCCAGGATGAACTGATTGCTCCGAGCGCCGATGCGCGGCCGATCGCCACCATCGAACCGCTCGCGCCCGCCCAGCTCACCAGCATCCGCTGGGTGCTCCTGGGCGTGATCCCGGGGCTGATCCTCGTCGGCGGCACCGCCGCCCGCGCGATCCGCGGCTGACCCAGCCAGAGCCACGCCGGGGTCGCCGACCCGCAGGTTCTCCCGCGGCGTGCCGCTCGGTCGGTGCCAGACCAGCGCTTCGGTATCGATCTTGTGCCCGCACTCCGGACACTTCGTGATCGACGTGTCGATCCCCTGGAGATCGTAGTGGCAGCCGCGACACGCCCCGACCGGTGCCGGCCGTGGCATCGACGCGATGAACAGCCCCACCGCCCCCACGACCGCGATGTACGGATACATGAGGATCTGCAAGCCCTGGATCATCAGTTCGGGGTAGTACTCGCCCATCAGCCAGTGGGCGTAGCTGATCACCACCAGCCCGCCCACGCCCGACGCGACAACACCCAGCCCGATCAGCGAACGCCGGTGCTTCGCGCTGCCGAACCAGATCAGCAATGCGTAACCAACGAAGAACGGGATCATGCGGGCGTGCCCTCCGCGGGACCCACGCCGCCGGCTTTGGCCCGCCTCACGCTCTTGGCAACCATCCAAGAGCCGATCAGCCCGACGGGGATCACCACGATCGTTTCCGCGGCCCTGTTGATCAGATCCGCCCCGAGCGCCGCGTCGAACGCGCCGCCCAGAGCGACCGCGGTGCCGGCTTCGGTCGTCCCACCGGCGAACCACCCCGCGGTGATCGCGACCAGCCACTCGCGCAGCCCGAGACCGCCGCCCGCGATCGGCACCAACTGGGCCACCTGGCTCACGCCCGTGATCACGATAATCTGCACAGGGGAGATCTCCATGCCCATCAGCCAGAAGACGACCGCGTACCGCGCGGCCCAGGCGGCCAGGTCCGCGTACCGAGCGGCCAAGGCTCCGAGCAGCCAGCCCGCGTTCGCCCGCCCGAGGAACCCGCACAGGCACGCCGATCCGGCAAGCACCGCCACCGGTCCGCCCAGGACCGCGACGGCCTGCGCCACCCCGGCGTCCGCGGGCATCGCGAGGGCCAGCGCCAGCCCCATCAGGCCCGCGACCGCCGCGAGCCCGAGTGACCACGCCGTGGATTCGATCGCGTCGCGGATGCGGATGCCGTTGACCAGTTTGTGATAGCCCACACGCCCGATCAGCCCCGGACGCATCGGCAGGTGGTTCAGCAGCCACGCGGACCCGACAACGGCGTTCATCTCCCCCCAGCCGAGCCGCCCGTGCCGGCGCAGCAACATCCACAGGCAGGATGACACGAGAAGCCAGTTGGCGACCGGCCCGAGCAGGATCACGGCGCCGACCCAGGGCGGGGCGTCCCGCAACCGAGCCGCGAGTTCTCCGGGCGCACTCGGATCCCGGAGCAACGCCAGCCAGACCGCGCCGATCAGCAGCGCGATCCCGAAGAAGAATCCGCACCACGCGAGCCAACGGCGCGAGGGTTTGGTGGCGGTCCCGATCCCCGGCGTTGTCTCGCCGGGGCGGGTCACGGGCGGAACCCGCTGGGCGGGCCCGGAAGGCCCCGCGGCCCGGCCGCTCCCACCCCGGGCCCGACCAGGGACCACGACGGACGCATCGACCCGAGCCGATCGGCGAGCAGCACCGCGATCGCGCGGACATGCTCGTCCTTCGCGCCGGCCGCCAACTCGAACGCGGGGCTCTGCGGATCACGCACGCGAGAGAGAAGCACTCCCGCCATCAGCGGCGCATCGACCACGCCCGTCCCGATGGATTCGGCGACGATCGTCTCGACAACGGCGCGATCGAACGGCTCGAACGCAGGGGACTGGGTGCCGTGCGGCAGGATCATGAGCACCAGCAGACGCTCGGCGTCCGTGAGCGAAGCGAACCGCTCGCCCCACGCCGAGACGATCCGCCCGCGATCATCCTCGCTCAGCGCGAGATCACCCCCGGTCTGATAGAAACGGCTCAGCGTGGCGATGGCGGAGGCGTGCAGCCCGGACGGGTCGCCCGAGCCGATCCTCGCCACGAGCTCATCAACCGGTGCCCGCGCCAGCCCCAGAGCCGTCTGCTGGACGATGCCTGTCTCCGCGATCAGACCGAACGGGCCGGCCCCCAGGCCGCCCAGAGGCGTCGGCTGGAAACTCTGCACGACACGGAACCGGTCACGCTGCGATGTGTGCGCGTTGACCATCCGCAGCCACCTGGCGTACGGCGAGTCCGCCCCGGTGACGAGGTCGATCTCCTCGAGCGACTCCATACGCAGGCGCCGGTCCAGATCCAGCACCCTGGGCGTGGGACGCCCCGCGAAGTCGCTCGCGCCGGACAGCGACCGCGGGATCATCAGCATCCGCGAGCCGATCGACCGCGATGCCCCAAGCCCCAGCGGGATCGACGCCGTGTTGCGCAACCGGATCCGCACCCGCGCCGGTTCGGTCGCAAGGGTCGTGCCCGCCGCCGTCTCGGCTTGCAGGAGCATGAACGAGCGCGGCGAGCCGAGGATCCGGTCCATCCACGCCGGCACTTTCGACAAGCGGGCGTCCAGATACTCCCCGGCGTCCGAGATCAGCCCGTCCGCCCGGTCCATCGCGATCAGGCGTGAGCGCGCGAACGCCCCGTAGGCGTCCAGCGTCCGGGTGAACGCGAACACCGTGTAGATCTCGGCGGCCCGATCGAGGTCCCCCGTCTCCTCGCTCGCCATCGCGACCATCAGGCTGGCCAGCGAACCGATCTCGACCTCGCCGACCTCGTCGATCGCCTCTTGATACCGTCCTTCCGCGAACGTGAGCCACACCGCGGCCTGCTCGGTTCTCTGCTTCGCGTTCGGGATGCCCCGGTTGAACGACTCGATCTCGGTGCGGATCCGGTCCAGGTCGCGGCCGACCATGCCCCGCGAGACCTGGAGGTTCACGAAGATGACGATCAGCTCATCGACGATCGCCTGCGCGTTCGCGCCCGGCGCGTTCATGGCGTCGGCCAACGCCCGGACCAGCCCCTCTGTCGTCAGCGTGAGGTCCCGGATGGATTCGTCGATCGCCTCGTCGTCGCCCAGGGTCTTGGCGGCGAGCAGGCGGATGCGCTCGACCGCGATGTCGTAGCGGATCTCGGAGGGCTTGAGGATATCGTCGTGCGGCTCGCCGGCGTCGACCCGCGCCTGGATCGCCTCCGCGGCACGCTCGCGCATGTCGTAGAGCGGGGCGTTGAGGCCTTCGAGCACGCCTCGGGGCCCGACCTGCTGCCACTGCAACGCCAGGCGCTGACTCCGGATGAGCGGGGGGAGTTCCTGTCCGGACAGCTCGAACAGGCTCGCGCCGTTCTCGAGGAAACGCTGCGCGGAATCGAGCGCTCCCTGCGCCGCACAAACCCGCGCGATCGTGATGTGGACGTGCGGATCGAACGGGTCCGCGTACAGCAAGCGGATCTGCCACTCGGCCAGCTCTTCGACGCCCGTGTCCGGGCGGACGAACGTCCGCGCCGCGAGCGATACCGCCTCTTTGTTGGTGATGTCGAAACGAACGGCTTCACGCAGCCTCGACTCAAAGCGGGACGACCGCCCCAGCTCGCGCTCCAGCAAGGCGGCGTCCAGCGCGAGGCGCGAGCGCACCGACGGGTCGAGCGATTCTCCCGCCGGCCCGAGGATCCGCCCGTACGCCTCCAGCCTCTCCTCGGCGGTCTGCCTCCCGTTGATGTTCGCGCTGAGCAGACGCAGCTGGGCGACCGTGTCGCTCGGATCGGCACGGATCACACTCCTTGTCGCGTCATGGAGCAACGCGCGGTCGCCGCCCGCCCACGCCGCCGCCGCAACGAGGCGGGCCAGATCCGCGTCGTCGGGGTGCCGCCCGGACGCCAGGGCGAGGGTGTGGGCGGCAAGCATGTAATCGTCCGGGCCGGGGCTCTCACGCAGCACCAGATCCATCTGCGCAACGCGGGCCAGCTCGAGAGCGGCCTGGGTCTCGCTCACGCCGGCTGTCGCGGCGTTCGGCACCGAGAAGCCCAGCAACCCGACGCACGCCGAAGCCAGCAGCACCCGCCCGGCAACCCCAGGCCCGAATCCCCAGAACCATCGCTGCAGTTTCATCCCATTCCCTCAATCACGACAGCCCGGGATCTCCGAGCAGGAGCACGCCGAGACCCGCCAGGACCCCGACGAACACAAGCCCGGTGAGCCCTTCGATCAGGATCACGAGGCGCCTGCTCGCCCGGGGGAACACCCGGTCGCAAACACATACCATAAACACCAGCTGTCCGCACGCGAGCGCGGAAACGCCCGAGAACCCCGAGACCGCCGGTTCGGCCAGCACCCCGGGCAGCACCGCGCTGCCCTCGGGGGAGATCAGCCACAGGCCGAGCACACTCATCGCCAAGGCCCAAGGCACCGTCACCAGCGACAGCACGCCCAGGCTCATCATGCGACGGTTCGACATCGGCTGCGCTCCTGACCCGCCCAGGTGGCTCAGGCCCCCATCGCCATCGACATGAGGAACTCGGCATTGGACTTCTGCTTGCCGAGCCTGCTCTTGAGCAGTTCCATCGCCTCGACCACGTTCATATCGGCCAGGACCTTGCGCAGGCGGTAGACCAGTTCCATCTCTTTGGCGTCCATGAGCAGTTCTTCGCGTCGCGTGCCGGAGGCGGCCACGTCGATCGCCGGATAGATCCGCTTCTCGACCAGACGCCGGTCCAGGTGCAGTTCGGAGTTGCCCGTGCCCTTGAACTCTTCGAAGATCACCTCGTCCATCTTCGACCCGGTATCGACCAGCGCGGTGCCGATGATGGTCAGCGATCCGCCGCGCTCGATCGCGCGGGCGGCCCCGAAGAACTTCTTGGGACGCTGGAGCGCGTTGGAATCCAGACCGCCCGACATGATCTTGCCCGAGTGCGGGATGTTCGAGTTGTACGCGCGGGCCAGGCGGGTGATCGAATCGAGCAGGATCACCACGTCCTCGCCGAACTCGACCATGCGCTTGGCCTTCTCGATCACGCACTCGGCGACCGCGACGTGACGGTCGGACTGCTCGTCGAACGTCGACGCGACGACCTCGACGTTCGGAGCGGCGCACTGACGCTTGAAGTCAGTCACCTCTTCCGGACGCTCGTCGACCAGCAGCACGAACAGCTTACAGTCCGGGTAGTTGGTGTTGATCGCCTTGGTCATCCGCTGCATGAGCACCGTCTTGCCGGTGCGGGGCGGCGCGACGATCAGGGCCCGCTGCCCCTTGCCGATCGGCGCCACCAGGTCCACGATCCGCATCTCGATCTGATCGGGCGTGGTCTCCAGGAGGAACCGCTCCTCCGGGTGCATCGGGGTCAGATCCTCGAAGTTGACCATGTCGTGGATCGCCCCGGGCTCGCGCCCGTTGACGGTGTCAACCCGGAGCAAGGCGAAGTACTTCTCCGACTCTTTCGGCGGGCGGATCGCCCCCTTGACCGTCATCCCACGCCGCAACCCAAACCGGCGGATCTGGCTGGGCGAGACGTAGATATCATCCGGGCCCGCGAGGTAGCTCAGTTCCGGGCTGCGCAGGAACCCGAACCCGTCGGGCATGATCTGCAGCGTGCCGTCGCCGAACATGATGCCCTGCTTGGCGGCCCGGGCCTTGAGGATTTTGAACACCAGGTCCTGCTTGGGCGTCTGATGGAAATCCTCCAGCCCCTCCTTCTCGGCGACCCCGAAGACCTCGTCGAGCGACATCGCCTGGAGATCCCCGATGGTCAGCCCGTCGTCCTCGATCTTGCCGCCCGAAGCCGCGACGATCCGCTCGAGTTCCTCGGCCTCGCGTTCGAGTTCTTCATCGCTGGGCAGGTGGTCCCAGTTGACGCTCCGGCTGTGACCGCCGCCCGACCCGCCCTTGCTGCCCCGACGCTTCTTGCGCCGACGCTTGCCCTGCTCGGACCCGGCGCCGTCGTTGCGCGACTCGGGGCGACCGCCCTGTTTGTCGGCTTTACTGTCGGGCTTGTTGTCGGGCTTGCTTTCCGGTTTCGTGTCCTGCTTCGGATCGGGAGCGGCCTCGGCGGTCTGCTTGGCTTCGGAATCGCCGTTGGGCTTGGACTCTGGCTTGGGCTCCACCGCCTTGGCCTCCTTCGAGGACGACGCCTTCCGGGCGCCCGCCCTGGGCTTGGGGGTGTCGGTGCCCGGCGACTCGGCGGCGGGCGCGGGCTCGGTGTCCGTCTTCCGTTTGGTCATCCGCTTGACCGTCCGCTTCTTGCGGACCGGTGTGTCCTGGTCGGTCAGTTCCGTGGACTTGCTCATCGTGCGATTCCTTGCGTGCGCCGGGCGATCGGTGAAGATCGGACCGCACCGGGCGATTCAGAGAGGCTCAGGTTGGCCGGGATGTGATTCGGAAAACAGTGACTCGGAGGGCACGGGGCGGCCTGCGTCTCGTGGTGCCCCTGGTTCGCGTGCGAAAGCGGTGTTCCTGCCAGACCCGCCCGATCCGGGCGGTCGCTGGGATCCGGGGGGTCACTCCCCGTCGCGGTGCGTGATTCGGCTGTGCTTGCGGATGGCGGCCAGGAGATCGGCCACACGGGATTCTAGCTCGTCCAGAGCCCCGTGGTTCACCAACACATGATCCGAGCGCCGACGCTTCTCTTCAAGCGACATCTGGGCATTTTCTCGCCGATCCAGCTCTTCCCCATCCCAGCCGCGTGATCGCACACGCTCGAGGCGGACCGCCCTTGGTGTTTCCACAAACACCACCGCGTCGCATTCGGCATCCACCCCGGCCTCGAACAGGAGCGGCGCATCGACGATCACGCCCGTGGCCCCATCACGGCGGGCCCGGTCGATCAGCGCGCGTCGTGACTCGCGGACCAGCGGGTGGACCAGGCCCTCCAATCGCCTCCGCTGAAACTCATCCCCGAACACGACATCCGCGACCTTTCGGCGGTCTACGCCGCCTTGCGGATCCAGGATATCGCGCCCCCACCACGACGCGAGCCGCTCGGCGATGTCCGGGCGAGCCAGCACCGCCCGGACCGCGCGGTCCGAGTCGGAGACGAGGCAGCCCTGCTTCTCGAACGCACGGGCCGCCGCCGATTTGCCCGATCCGATGCCACCGACCAGCCCGATGACCGGGATCGGCGCCGGCCCGTCCCCCCGGCGCGACACGTGATCGACACGGGCCCGCACGATCGAGACCGTGCTCTCCGGGCGGGCGACGCTGCGCCAGACCACCTCGTGCGAGCCGGTGCCGGCCGAAGCCGCCGAGACGGTACCCACGCGGAACACACGCTCGAGGAACGACCTGGTGACCACCAGGTGCTGCACGCGCCGCAGCGGGAGATCGAACCTCGCGGTGCTGATCACCCCGTGCCGCGCGACCACACGGGCTTCGGTCAGGACGTATCGGCGGCAGAACCAGTCGAGCACCGCCCACACCAGCCGCGCGCCCGCATAGATGCCCGCGCCGATCAGCAGGTATCCGAGCCAGGCGTCGATCGACGCCGCGAGCGACCCGTCGAGCGTGCCCGCCGCCGCGACGGATAAGCCCCGGACCAGCCACACCGCCACCGACAGAGCCACCGCGGGGATGATCTGCGGGATCGCGAGCACGAAGACGTACGCGAAGCCCGGGCGGGCGTCCAGAAGCACACGCTCGCCCCCAGGCGTGAGCGTGTCGCGGTGTTCGCCGGGCGGAGCGCTCACCCGCCGACCCCGAGCGACGCGGGGTCCAGCACGGCGATCTCCGGGTGGTTCCGGTAGTAGCCGTCATAATCCAGCCCGTACCCGACCACGAACTCGTCCGGGATCTCGAAACCGACGTAATCCGCCTCGAACTCCACGCTGCGCCGAGCTGTCTTGTTGAGCAGCACGATCGAACGCAGCGAGGCAGGACCCTGCTCGGCGATCACTCGCGTCACCAGTTCGAGCGTCTGACCCGAATCGAGGATGTCGTCGATCACGAGCACGTGCTTGCCCGCCAGATCGTCGGGGAGAGCCGACGCGAGCTTCGCGCCCTTGCTGCTCACCGACTGTCCGGGATAGCTCGAGACCGTCACCAGCCCGATCGAGAGCTTGACAGGCATCTCCCTGATCAGATCGGCGGCGAAGATCATCGCCCCGGTCATGATCGGCACCAGCACCACCCGCCCCTCGTCCAACTCGCTGTGCCCGTCGCGGGCGAGATCGGCCCTGAGATCATCCGCGACCGCTTGACCCATCTCGCGGACCCGCCCCGCGATCTGCTCTTTGGTCACCAGTGTCCGTGCGATCTCGGGGAACATGAGGGGAGTTTACGGCCGATTCGGGGCGGGCAAGCCGATCGGGCGAGCCCCTGCTTACGGGGAACAACGCAAGTTTTTATCGCTCCTACCCCCGATTTGCCTTCCGGAGCGGTTTCCTCATCGATAGTTTCGGCTTTTCCTATCCCTTTGTCTGCTTTTAAGGAGGATCGAATGACACCCCGCGTGACGCATCTCGTTCTCGCCGCCGGCGCCATGATGTCGGCCCAGACGCCGCTTGCCGCCCAGACAGGAGACCAGGGCACGATCACCAGGCAGCGCCCCCGCCTCGACTCCCCGGGCATGGCGCCGGCTACGAACGGCTGGCTCAACGACTCGACCGCACCGAAGTTCTGGGCCTGGGAGCTTCACAGCGATGTCACAGACCTGACGGCGAAGCACCCGGACATGCAGGTCATGGTGCAGCATCGCATGTGGGCCAGTTCGCTGAGCTCGAGTTCCACGATCAACACCTTGAATCTCGACCAGCAGGCCCAGGTGATCGCCAACACGATTGTCAGCCGGCTCACATCAACCGGACCGGACGCCATCAGCGACGGCGAGTACGCGATCTGCTTACTCGGGCTTCACTCCATCAACCTCCACGATCATCCCGACGACGAACTCGATGACGCCGTCGATCTGTTCAGCAACACCACGCTCAACTGCCAGCAATGGCTGGATCTGCCCCCGGCGGCGACCGATCTGAGCCGAGCTTCGGTCTGGCGATCGAACAGCGTGGCGATCGCGGACTCGGCCATCGAGTACCTCACCGACGAAATCGTGGCGCGCGTCCAGGCAGCCGGGCACAGCTTCCCGGCTCCCCTCCGGATCTTCTTCGACGAAGAACGCAACCGCACGCACGGCATAGACAGCATGAGCAACATCGGAGAGCACGAGTCCATGCTCACCGACGCCCGCTGGTCGACCGAGTCGCTCCACGGCAACTTCGATCTCTGGGACGCCACCCCGGCATCGACGCACGCTTCGGAGGTGTTCACGAGCCACCCGCTTGCCGACATCGATGGCTGGAGAACCGCGTGCAACCCGTTCATGCCCATCATCTACGGAGTCGGGATCAACGCGTACGACTACACCGACCTCGCCCACCAGAACCCGTCGTTCGATCACGAGTTCTATCCCATCAACCAGCTCTACAACGGGGTTCTCGCGGCGACCATCGACGGAGCGTTCGTGCCCGCCCTGGATCACCCGCTGAACAGCACCGACTGGGGCGGTTTCAAGTGGTCCAACTACTCGACCTCGGGGTACTACTCGCACACATACCCCACGATCTCCAAGTCCGACCGCGGCGCCTTGAACAAGAACTGGGGCCCGCACGAGGGCTATGGATTCGCGCAGGTCTCGAAGTCGGGTTCCGCGCCGATCCAGTCACCGGTGCTCTATCCCCCCAGCGACTTCTGGGAAGAAGACATCAGCAAAGAAAAGAACGACACCAGCCTGATCGAGTCTCCCGCAGAGGCGTGGCTCAGGAGTGTCCGTACCCAGCTCGACCACGCGATCTTCTCGATGCCCGAGTTCGACACGCTCGGGCTAACCGCCCCGCGACACTTCTCGCCGTGGGTCCCCCGCGTGGGCACCCTCATCTGGAGACCCGGCCCTCAGGGGGGCGGGAACGACACGTCGATCACCACCAAAGACGCGGTGCGAGACGTGATCGCGGTCTGCAGAGCCAAGGGGGTCAACGAGATCATCTTCTGGGGCAACCCGGACAGCGAGTTCTTCGGCGAACGATGCGACGGGCTGGACCACGGCGACCTCGGGCAAACCCCCGCCGAAGGCAAAGCGATCATGCGTCAGTACAACTGGGACGCAACGAACGACGCGATCGCCCAGGTCTTTGACTACAACCTCAATGGCATCAAGCTCGGTCCGCTCTGGCTCGCGCCCGGTTCCTTCGACGGGTTCCGGTTCAGCGAAGAGAACGCCTATTCGGTATCCGGGAGCCTCAACCCGACATCGGTCGAGGCCGTCTTTGAAGCTCGCTTCGCGAGCCTGGGACTCACGGAAGCCGCCGGTTCCTACTCGTTCGTGCTCGAGACGATCGACGGCGGCGGGCCCTGGGACGGCGCCGCATACACCCTCAGGATTCTCAATCAAACCACCGGGCTGTACGAGAAGATCACCGCGACACCCGAGGAACTGTTCAGCACGTCCGCGCGGCGCGCCGAGTTCACCGACACCGATTCAGACGGATACTCCAACGAGTGGGAGAGGACATTCGACGACCAGGCGTATCTGCCCACAACATCGTCGGTGATCGATCGGAAGACCATCCTGAAGTGGCACATCGACCTGCCGATCGGCGGCGCCTCGCTGGGCGACTATGTAGACTCCAACAGGATGCAGTTCGAGGTCAAGGCGGCGCACACGGCGCTGCCGCCCGCGGGCAAAGCCGCGGACCCGCTTCGAGTCGACCTGGTTCAACTGTACGAAACAGAGTGCGAGAACGACAACATATCGGTCGGCGTCACACTGAACGACGGCGACCTGAACCGCGACGGAGTCGTCGACGCCACGGACCTTGAAGCCTTCCTCGCGGGCTTCCGCGACGGGGACACCAAGGGTGCCCATGACGCCAACGACGACGGGGCCGTGGACATCCGCGATCTGCTGATCGTGGTGGAAGCGATGCGGGCCGACGCTGATTGAACGGTCGCGCCCGCGCCGGCTCCCTCCGCCCTCCCAGCCGGGAGGGCTTTTTCGTGCCCGGCTCCGACGATCCGGCCCGCCGCGCATGATCCCCGCTATCCTCCGCGCATGCTGACTATCGACTACGCCAACTGCCTCTCCGATCGGGTCGGATCGCACGGACTCGATCCGGCCCGCCTGGACCCGTCGGGTGACCCGGCGGCGGGGATGGCCGCCCTGACCGAACGTCTCGCCGCCAGCCGGGGCACCGGTTGGGAACGCTGGCGTGAACTCTGGACCGAGCCGATGCGCACAACGCATCTCAACTCGGTCCGGGCGATCGCCAACGAGTGCGAGGCACGCTTCGAGGATGTCGTGGTCCTCGGGATCGGCGGCTCGGCGCTGGGCAACATCGCGATCCAGTCCGCCCTCAACCCCCCCACCTACAACCTGCTGCCCGCGGCGGAACGCCCCGGGCCGCGGATCTTTGTCGTGGACAACGTGGACCCGGCCAACCTCGGCGCCGTGCTCGGCCTGTGCGATCCGAAGACCACCCTCTTCAACGTCATCAGCAAGTCGGGCGAGACCGCCGAGACCGCCGCCCAGTTCATGATCGTCCGAGAGCGGCTGCAGCAGGCGGTCGGCGCCCGCTGGGCGGACCACGTGGTCGCGGTCACCGACCCCGCCAAGGGAACCATGCGGACCATCTGCGACGAAGCCGGCATCGCCACCCTCCCGGTCCCCGAGGGCGTGGGTGGGCGGTTCAGCGCCCTGAGCCCCGTCGGGCTCTTCTCGGCCGCGATGGGCGGGATCGATGTCGAAGCCCTGCTCGACGGCGCCAAGGCCATGGACGACCGTTGCTCCAACCCCGACCTGCTCGGGAACCCCGCCGCGATGCTCGCGTTCCTGCTCGTCGAGATGGGAACACGCAAGGGCAAACCAAACCACGTGCTGATGCCGTATTGCAACAGCCTGTACCTGCTCGCGGACTGGTACCGCCAGCTGTGGGCCGAGTCGCTGGGCAAGAAGCACGATGTGAATGGCGCCGAAGTGTTCGCGGGCTTCACGCCCATCAAGGCGCTCGGAACAACCGACCAGCACTCCCAGGTCCAGCTGTATCGCGAGGGACCGAACGACAAGGTGTTCGGGTTCGTCGAGGTCGAGTCGTTCGGGGAGGAGGACATCTCGATCCCCACGGGCATGGGCGTGGAGGCGTTGGAGTACCTCGAAGGCAAGTCCATGACCGCGCTGCTCAATGCCGAGAAGCGAGCGACCGAGTACGCCCTGGTCGAGTCGAGCCGCCCGAACTTCACCATCGGGTTCCCGAGGGTCGATGCCCACCACGTCGGCGAGTTCATGGCGTTGTGGCAGATCGCGACCGCGTACGCGGGGCTGATGCTCAACATCGACGCCTACGACCAGCCCGCCGTGGAGACGGGCAAGAAAGCGACGTTCGGGCTCATGGGACGCTCCGGCTTCGCGGAGTGGCAGGACAAGGTCGACCGGGCGCTGGCACCCACAAGCCGGACCGTCCGCTGACCCAAAGCCCGCAACTCCCGTGACCCGGAGCCGTGCCCGGCGCTGTACGCTAGAGGCCCGGCCCCCACGCACGCGCCGGCCCCGGAGGAAGCCCAGCATGAACCACGCCCGCCCGCTGTTCGTTGCCGCGCTCGCGTCCTGGCCCGCCGCCGCCCAATGCGATCCCGGCGCGGCGCTCTCCCTGGGCGACGCCATCCCCCTGACCTCGGGCTCGAACCCGTGGGAGGTCATCGCCGCCGATCTGGACAACGACGGCAACCAGGATCTCGTCGTCTCAGAACCCGGGGCCCGCTCGGTGTCGGTGCACCTCGGCAACGGGGACGGCACGCTCCAGCCCGCGATCCGCTACGACTTCAACGACGGCATCGGATTCACCCCCCGGGGGCTCGCCATCGCCGACGTCACCGGTGATTCAACGCTCGACATCTGCGTCGGGAACGTCTCGAGCAACACCGTCACCGTCCTCAGCGGGTTGGGAGACGGCACGTTCCAGCAGGCTGGCGTGTTCGACTCGGGCTCGTTCGTCGCGGTCGAGGACATCGCGGCCGCCGATCTCGAAAACGACGGCGACATCGATCTCGTCGTCAGTTCCGCGGCGAACCAGGTCCGCGTGCTGCTCAACAACGGCGACGGCACGTTCGCGCCGCCCGTGTTCACGTTCATCAACGGCAGCGTCACGTCCGTCGAACTGGCCGACATCAACGACGATTCGATCCCCGACGTGATCGCCACCGACATGATCAACAACGAGATCGAGTACCTGTTCGGCGACGGGTTCGGCGGGTTCGGGCCCTTCACCTCGATGCCCGCTCCGATCGGGGCCGCGGATGTCAAGGTCATCGACATGGACGGCGACTCGGACCCCGACCTCGTCGCGTGCGGGTTCTTCGGCGACACCGCCGTCTACCTCAACAACGGCAACGGGACCTTCCAGCCGGGCGCGTTCTATGCCACCACCGGCGTCCCCCGCGCCCTCGCGGTGGGCGACCTGACCGGCGACGGCTCGCCCGACGTGCTCATCGCGACCGGATCGACCAACCCGCAGACCATCTCTGTCTTTCCCGGCGGCCCGGGCGGGGTGCTCGGCGCGGAAGCCCTCTTCAGCGGCTTCAACAACGCCAACGGCGTCGCGATCGCCGACCTGAACAACGACGGCGCACCCGACGCCGCCGCGGTCTTCGAGGCCAGCAACGACATGCAGATCTACCTGAACACCTGCGCCCCGTCGTGCCCGGCCGACCTGGCCCCGCCCGCCGGCGTGCTCAACTTCTTCGATATCTCGGCGTTCATCGCGGCGTTCAACGCGATGGACCCCGCCGCCGACTTCGCCGCCCCCTTCGGCGTGTTCAACTTCTTCGACATCTCCGCCTACATCACCGACTTCAACGCAGGCTGCCCCTGACGGACCATGCCAGACCCGTTCGACGCCCGCGCAGGGGATGCGCGGGCATCTTGTGCGCCCAGCGCACGCGATGCCCGCCCGCCGCCCGCGCCGATGCCGCGCCGATCTGGCACGCCGTTCGCGTCATAAGTCCGCACCGGGAGGTCCACGGAGGGACGCCCGCGTTCGCACCGCCCCGGCCGACTCCGGGGGCACTGGCGGAGATCGGCGATGAACTACGGCATGCAGATCTCGGCATCGGGCGCCCAGGCCGCGATCTTCCGCCAAGACTCGATCGCCAACAACCTCGCCAACCTCAACACGGTGGGGTTCAAGCCCGTCATGGCCACCGCGATGCACCGCCAGCACGTCCGCGCCGAGGACAACCTCTGGAACATGCCCAGCGACGACCTCCTCGAACGCCTCGGGGGCGGGGTGCTCAGCGGCCGGACCGCGATCGACTTCAAGCAGGGCCCGCTGACCGACTCGCCCAACAGCCTCGATCTGGGCATCCAGGGCGAGGGATTCTTCGCGGTCGGTGATGGCGCCAACCCCTCCCTGACGCGCGACGGGCGGTTCACCCTCGACGCCGACGGGCGGCTGATCGGAACAACCTCCGCCCTGCCCGTCCTCGACGCGGACGGGGAACAGATCGTCATCGACCGCCAGGCGGGACCGATCAACATCGCCAACGACGGGCTGATCACCCAGAACGGGGGCGAGATCGCGACGATCGGGCTGTTCGATATCGCGGACCGTTCGTCACTCATCAAGGCCGGCAACGGGCTGTTCACCCATCCCAGCGGGCGGGTCCCGAACCTGGCCGTGGGCACCGGGCTGATCCGCCAGCACATGGTCGAGGGCTCGTCGGTCGACGAGATCGGCACGATGCTGGGCATCACGGCCGCCTCCCGGTCCGCCCAGTCCAACATCAGCATGATCGACATGCAGAACCGCATGCTCGAGAGCCTCGTAAACCGCTTCGCGCGGACCTCGTAACGCCTTTCCCGCCAGGAGTCTGTCCATGGGCGTCATCGCCATGCAATCCGCATCGACCGGGCTGAGGGCCCTGAACACCCGCCTCGACGTGATCGCCAACAACCTGGCGAACGTGAACACCGAGGGGTTCAAGACCAGCCGCGCGAACTTCGAAGACCTTCTTTATATCGAGCGGGCCCAACCGGGCGTGGAGAACAACAACGGCGACCAACGCCCCACCGGGCTCTACGTCGGGCTGGGCGTCAAGGTCTCGGGCACCCAACAAGACTTCAGCCAGGGCCCGCCCGTGCCCAGCGAGAACCCCCTGGACTGGTACATCGAGGGCAAGGGTTTCTTCCAGGTGCAGGTCGAGGCAGACCTGGGTGAGGGCGGGCTGGCGTACACGCGGGCCGGCAACTTCACCCTCAACTCCGAGGGCGAGATCGTGCTCGCCAACTCGGACGGGCGACGCCTCGAACCCAACATCACCGTCCCGCTCGACGCGCAGGCGGTCGGCATCGATCCGTCGGGACGCATCTTCGCCACGCTGCCGGGCGACGCCCAGCCCCAAGAGATCGGGCAGATCGAGCTGGCGCTGTTCGTCAACGAGGCGGGGCTGACCCAGGTCGGTCAGAACCTCTGGGTCGAATCGGCCGCCTCGGGCCCGCCGATCACCGGCGAGCCCTCCACGCAGAACTTCGGGAGCATCCGGGGCAACATGCTCGAGGGATCCAACGTGGACCCAGCCCGCGAGTTGATCGAGTTGATCCGGACGCAGCGGGCGTTCGAGATGAACTCTCAGTCCATCCGAGCCGCGGACGAAACCCTCCAGTCCGTCGCGCAGCTGAGGCGGTGACCGATGGACCCGCTGACCCGATTGCTCATCTCGCTCATGTGCGTGCTGACCGCGTCGCTGGGCATCACCAACGCCAAGCCCGCCGGCGGTGTCACCACCGTCACACTCCGTTCCACCGTCCGGCTCGCGCCCGAGACGGCGCTCACGCTCGGGTCGATCGCCTCGATCGAGGGCGATCAGGCGGAGAGCCTCGCCGGGCTGCCGCTCGACGAGCACGACGCCCGGATCGGGTCCTGGACACAGATCCCCGCGTCGTCCATCAGGACGCTCATCGATCGCTCCCGGGCCCACATCGGCTCGATCGTCGTGCTGGGCCCGGGCGTCAGCCTGACGCGGGTGCGGCAGAGGACCGACCCGCCCGCCCCGACCGAGCAGCCGGCAGACGATCCTGACACCGTCACCGTACGCGATCACCTCGGCTCGTGGCTTCGGTCGCGGTTCCGCGCGTCGCGCGATCAGATCCGCATCTCCTACCCAGAGCGTGCCGCGACGCTGCTCGCGACCCCGACCGAAGCCCGGATCGTGTCGATCACCGAGATCGGTTTCTCGGAGAAGATCGCGCTGCGGGTCGAGATCTACGAGGGCGATCACCTCGTCACGTCCGAGTCGGTCCGCGTGGGCGTCGAGGTCCTCCGAGACGCGCTCGTCGTGGCCCGCCCGGTCAGGCGGGGGAGCCCGCTGCGGGAGAGCGACGTCCGGCGCGAACAGTCCTGGATCGACCCCACCGACCCGCCGGCGCCGCCCCGGACCGCGATCGGGCACTCGCTGATCCGATCGCTCCAGCCCGGGCAGGTGGTCCGCGAGCACCACGTCGAGGCGCCCGCGATGATCGAACGCGGGCAGGACGTCAGCGTCCGGACCGTGCGCGGGACCGTGGTCGTCACCACCGTCGCCCGGGCCCGCCACGACGCGCGGGAGGGCGAACTGATCGAACTGGAAACCAGGGACGGGTCACGCCGGCGCTTCACGGCACGGGTCGCGGGGCCCGGGCGGGCCGTCATGACCGGGTCGGGCGAAGAACAGGCCAGCGTCGTCCAGACCCCGGGCGCGGACCGCGGATCCGACAGAACGACCACCGCCACAGAGGCCCCGCTCCGTGAGCCCCCGGGCATGACGCCCCTGCGTCGCGACGAACCGAACATGCAGCCCATCAGGAACACACGCCGATGACACGCCCCACCAAAGCCCCCCGAATCTGGACCATGCTGGCGATGCTCTGCGCCACGTCCGCGGCGTCCGCCCAGAGCCTGTTTCTGACGAACCACGACCAGCAATCCGCGGCGCAGCAGGCCCCGGGCGTGATGATCCAGCCGGCGATCAACGCGGAGCGGGTCAGCCTGTTCTGGGTGCCCGAGCCCGAACGCCGCGTCTATCAGAAGCACGACATCATCACGATCATCGTCGACGAGGTCTCCAGCCAGACGAGTTCCCAATCGCTCGAGACCGAGAAGGAAGCCCGGTCCCAGGTGGATCTCAACGCGATGCTCAACTACCTCGCGCTGCTCGAGCTGCGCCTGGAAGAGGGCGACCGCACCAACATCGACCTGCTCGACTTCCAGGCCCGGCGCGAGTTCACGGGCGAGGGCGACTACGAACGCCAGGACCGCTTCAATGCCCGCATCACCGCGACCGTCCTCGAGGTCAAGCCGAACGGGAACCTGGTGCTCGAAGCCACCAAGCGGATCGAGAAGGACGAAGAGATCCAGCACTTTGTGCTCTACGGCATCGTCCGTGAGGATGACATCACCCGCCAGAACACCGTGCTCTCCTCGCAGATGGCCAACCTGAACATCAAGGTCGAGAACGAGGGCGCCCTCCGCGACGCCGCCAAGAAGGGGATCATCACCGAGATCCTCGACACGCTCTTCGCGTTCTGACCGTCCTGATCGCCCAGCACCCCCGCGGCCGCGCTCACTCTGATGGGCGCGGCCGCTTCTGTTCTCGGAGCGGAGCACGGTTGGCACGCCGTTCGCGTGTCTCGGCTTATCCGAGTCTCTGCCGGCCGGAAAGGGGTCCGCCGACATGCGTCACACCGTCCCGCTCATCCTGCTGCTCGTTCTTGCGCTGCCCGCGACCGTCGCGCAGGGTTCGCGCACGCTCGGGGAGATCGCCCGCCTCCGCGGGCAGGGCGCCTCGACCGTCCAGGGGCTGGGGCTCGTGGTCGGGCTCCAGGGGACCGGCGACTCGCAGGACGAGCTCGTGCTCGCACGCCCGCTCGTCGAGGCGTACAAGCGGCTCGGCAACCCGATCTCGGTCAGCGAGCTGAGCGGATCAAAGTCCGTCGCGCTCGTCCTGGTCACCTGCGAGATCCCGCGCGAGGGGGCGCTGACGGACGACCGGCTCGACGTGACCGTCTCCGTGATCAACTCGGCCAAGTCGCTCCGCGGGGGGACCCTGCTGGTCAGCCCGCTGACGCCCGGGCCCGGGGCCCCGGTGTACGCGATGGCCAGGGGCACGGTCTCGATCCCCGACGACACGGTCCCGACCAACGCGCGGGTGATCGGGGGCGGGCAGATCGTCCGTGACGTGATCACCACGCCGCGCATCGCCGCCGGGTTCGACCTGATCATCGATCCCCGCTTCGCGCTCGGCGGCGCCTCGGCCCGCGTCGCGTCCGACATCAACGAGCAGTACCTGCTCACCAGCGATCCCGACCAGCCCCCGGTTGCCCGCGCGATCGACGCACGCACCGTCCGGGTCACGCTCCCGATCCCCGAACGCAACAACCCGCAGGCGTTCCTCGGGGACATCCTGAGGACCGACATCTCCAGCGCCCTCCGCGAGCTTCCGGCCCAGGTCATCTGCGACACACGGACCGGCATCATCGTGATCACCGGAGACGTGCAGGTCTCACCGGCCGTGATCACGCACCGCAACCTGAGCATCTCGACGGTGGTCCCATCCCCGCCGCCCGAGTTCGAGCGCACCGTGCAGAGCGAGTTCGCCAAGGTCGGCACCGACGCCGACGACGCGACGATGTCGCGTCTCGACGATCTCATCGCCGCGTTCGACCAGCTCGACATCCCCCCGGTCGACCAGATCAACATCCTGCGGGCGCTCCGCGACGCCGGCAAGCTCCACGCCAGCCTCATCATCGACGGGAAGGAGTGAGCATGAACATCCCCCCCTTCTCTCGCACCGGGCTGACGCCCTCCGTTGGAGGCAGCGGGCTTGTGGGTTCGTCCTTCGGCCAGGGCGTGTCCGGGCAGCGTTCGTTCGCCGAGGCGCTCGGTGACATGCGCAACGCCGACCGCTTCGCGGCCAAGGAAGGGACCACGCCCGAAGCCCAGGCCCGCGACGCGGCCCGCAAGCTGGTCTCCACCACGCTGGTCGAGCCGATCCTCAAGCAGGCACGCGAGAACAACCGGGCGGCCCCGCCGTTCGCGCCGACCCAGGCCGAGAAACAGTTCGGGTCCTTGCTCGATCACCGCCTCGCGAACGACATCGTGTCGGCGTCGAACTTCCCGATCGTGGATCGGCTGGCACAGGATCTGCTCCGGAAGGGCGGACTGACCGCATGAGAAGCACCCCGCGAACAGCAGAAACAGCAGGCCCGGCACGCCGAGTGCCGGCCGCGGACGCCCGGCGGGCGCCCGCGATCGCCCAAACACCGGACATCGACCGCCTGGACGCGCTGCTGGGGGCACTGATCGGCGAGCACGAATCGCTGCTCAGGCTCACGGGCGAGCACCGCGAAGCCGTGGCGACCGCCGACATGCAACGCCTGGGCGACGTGCTCGATCAGACCGGGCGGGTGCTCGAACGCGTGCGCCGGGTCGAGTCCGAACGCCAGCGCCTGGTCGCCCGGACGGACGGGAGCCCGAGCACGCTCGACGAGCTGATGTCTGCGGTGGACTCGGCAGACCGTGAACGGCTGACCGAGCGCTCCTCGACGCTCCGGGGGCTGATCGAGCGGGTGAAGACCGAGCAGGACGCTGTCAAAGAGGCCTCGGAGGCGCTCGCGAATCACATGCGGGGGCTGATGCAGCAGGTCGCATCCCGCCTCTCTCACGCCGGCACGTACGGGCGGGCGGGGCGGGTCGAGAACAGCGCCGCGGTGATGACCGGCGTGGACGTGGGCGCATAGCGGAGGTGATGCCGTGAGTCTGAACTCGACATTGAACATCGCCAACTCGTCGCTGATCGCGTCGCAGATCGGGATCCAGGTCGCGTCGAACAACCTCGCGAACATCTCGACGCCGGGGTACACGCGTCAGATCGCACGCCTGCAGGCGCTCCGCGGGGCGCGCTCGGACCCGTTCCAGATCGGGTCGGGTGTCGCGGTGGCGCAGGTCCAGCGTCAGATCGATCAGGCGTTGCAGGAACGCCTGTGGAACGGCACGTCCGAGCGGTTCGCCAGCGCCCAACGCCTCAGCACGTTCAACCAGCTCGAGGCGATCCTCAACGAGGGCACCGAGTTCGACACCTCGTCCCAGCTCACCGCGTTCTTCAACACCTGGTCGGAGGCGACGACGCTCCTGGACTCGCAATCGACGATCGTCAACCAGGGCGAGTCGCTGGCGGGGTTCATCCGGAACATCCGCGGGCAGCTGATGGACCAGCGCCGCCAGATCGAGGACCAGCTCGACGCCCAGACGACCCAGGCGGACGCGCTGCTGGAAGAGATCGCGACGATCAACCAGACGATCGCCGGGCGGGAGATCGGGCAGTCCGAAGCGTCCGCGCTCCGCGACCGTCGCGACCAGATCGTCAGCGAGCTCTCGACGCTCATCGACATCACCGTCAACGAGAACCCCGAGGGCCTGTACGACGTGTTCGTCGGCTCGACCCCGGTGGTGCTCGGCACGCGGAGCCGGGGGGTCGAGATCGATCGCGAGACGATCGACGGCGTGACCACCGCGACCGTCCGCCTGAAGGACAACGCCGCCCCGCTGCCCGTCGAGGGCGGGTCGATCGGCGGGCTCCTGCAATCCCGAGACGGGGTGATCGACACGACGGTCGAGAAGCTCGACGACCTCGCCGCCAGCCTGATCTTCGAGATCAACCGCCTGCACTCGACCGGGCGCAACGAGTCGAGGCTCACCCAGACGACCGGCACCCTGGCGATCGACACCGCCAACCGGACCCTCCCGATCAACGACCCGAACAACCTCGCGTTCGCCGAGCTCCCCTTCGCCGCTCAGAACGGCTCGTTCACCATCGAGGTGTACAACGAAGCCACCCAAACCTCGGACGAAGTGACGATCTACATCGACCTCGACGGGCTCGACAGCAACAACCTCCCCGGCGTGGGTGACGACACGACGCCCCAGGACATCGTCGACGCGATCAATCTCGCGTTCCCGACCGGGAACATCACCGCCGGGTTCACCCCCGACGGGCGTCTGGAGATCGACGCGAGCCCCGGGACGAGCTTCTCGTTCTCCGACGACACCTCGGGCGTGCTGGCGGTCCTGGGCGTCAACAGCTTCTTCACCGGGACGAGCGGGCAGGACATCGCGGTCCGCGAGGGCGTCGAGGTCATGCTCGGACGCACCGTGAACGGGCAGTTCGTCGAGAACGGCAACGCGTTGGAGATCGGGAGGCTGAACGAGGGCACCGTCGCGAGCCTCGGCGACCGGAGCTTCAGCAAGTTCTGGGGCCTGCACGCGCAGGACGTCGCCACGCAGACCAGCGCCGCGCGGATCCAGGCCGACGCGGACGCGATCGTCAGCCAGAGCCTCGAGGCCCAACGCGCGGCCGTCTCCGGGGTCTCGGTCGACGAGGAATCGATGAACCTGCTGCTCTACCAGCAGCAGTACCAGGCCGCCGCCCGCGTGGTGCAGACGACCCAGACCCTGTTCGACACCCTCCTGAGCCTCGTGTAACCGGAGCCGCATCACAGGACCGAACCCGGAGCGACCGCGATGAGCACCTTCCCCACCGCATTCTCGAGAACGCCCAACCTGCTCTTCACGCAGACGTCGCTCAACGCGCTGAACAGGACGAACTTCCAGCTCCTCCGCGTCAACGAGCAGCTCTCGACCCAGCTGGACCTGCTCAGACCGTCCGACGACCCGACCCGGGCCGCCACCGTCTCGACCCTCGACGCCAGGCTCGAACGCTCCGACCAGATCCTCCGCAACCTGGGCTTCGCGACCGACTCGCTCAGCTCGCTCGACGCCGCTCTGGGGGACGCCAAGAACCTGATCGACGAGGCGCTCGGGATCGCCAACGAGCAGATCTCGACGCCCGCCGACGCCGAGACCCGCGCCGCCCAGGCGACCATCGTCGACTCGCTGATCCAGTCGCTGTACGGGATCGCCAACCGCGAATCCGTCGTCGGTTACATCTTCGGGGGCACACAGCCCGGGCAGGGCCCCATCGAACTGATCGGCAACTCGTACCGTTTCGTCGGCGGCTTCGGCGGGCTGCAGGCCGAACTCGGGGGCGTGTCGGACATCCCCATCACGATGGGCGCCGACAACGCCATCGGCGCCGTGTCCGCCCGCGTCGAGGGCACCGTCGACCTCGATCCCAACCTCACCGTGAACACCCGGCTGAGCGATCTGAACGGGGCCCGCTCGCTGGGAGTCAGCACCGGCGTGGTGACCATCCGGTTCAACGGCGGCGCGACGGCCGAGATCGACCTGACCGGCACCGAGACCGTCGGCGATGTCGCCGACGCGATCGAGGCCGGCATCCGGCAATACGAAACCGACAACGGCGTGACCGTGCTCGGGCCCGGGGGGGTGTCGATCAGCGGCGGATCGCTCTCGATCGACGTGCCCGCAGGCAGCCTCGAAGTCGGGGACGTGCAGGGCTCGTTCGTTGCGTTGGATCTCGGGCTGACCGACGGCGCGGGCGCGGTGTTCACCGCCGGAACGCCCGACGGCATCGACCTCGACGCCCGTCTCACCTGGACGACGCCGGTCTCGCAGCTGGCCGGGCTGGGCGGGAACGCGCTCGACCAGGTCATGCTCACGACGGGCGGGATCGACTACACGATCGATCTCTCTTCGGCCGAGACGCTGGCGGACATCCGCTCGGCGTTCGAAGCCGGGGGGACCAACGTGGTCGTCGAGATCTCCGATGACGGTCGATCGATCAACGTCAAGACGGCGGTCGCCGGCACCCTCGATCAGGCGATGTCCATCTCCGAGGTCTCCGGGGGGAACCCGACCGCCGAACTGCTCGGCGTGCGGACCCTCCAGAGCGACACGCTGCTCAGCGACTTCAACGACGCCCGGGGCGTTCGTGTCAACGAGAACGAGCCGGACTTCGAGGCGACCCTCGGGGACGGCTTCACGCTCACGTTCGATCTCGACTCGGGCGACATCGGGACCGTGGGGGATCTTCTGGCGGCGATCAACGCGCAGGCGGCGGCCCAGTTGACGGCCGCCGGTCGCCCGGTCACCGACTTCCAGGCCGTGCTCACCAGCCCGAGCAACGGGATCGCGTTCGAGCAATCCGGTGCCCTGGGCGGGACGGGCCCGCTGGATGTCAAGCGTCTCAACAACTCCGGGCTGCTCGAGGACCTGGGCTTTCTCGACGCCACGCTGGAGGCGGGGCAGACGACGCTGGTCGCCCAGGACCGTTCGAGGGTCCGTGTCGACAACCTGTTCACGCACCTGCTCGATCTGGCGGCGGCTCTGCGGGACAACGACCAACTTGGCATCGAAGTTGCGAGTGGCAAACTGAGTGACTCGGTCGACAGGCTGAGCCAGAGCCGCGCCGTCGTGGGCGGCTACGGGAAACGCGTGGACGATGAGATCCGTCGTCAGGAGGACCGGCAGGTGCTGGATGAGTCGCTTCGGAGCCAGCTGCGGGACCTGGACTTCGCCGCCGCGTCCACCAGATTCGGGCAGCTCCAGCTGCAGCTCCAGGCGGGGCTGAGCGTCGCTTCCCAGAGCCAGCAGCTGACGCTGCTGGACTTCCTTGGCTGACCCCGCGTGCGGGACGGCCCGTCGGTGAGAACCGGCGGGATCGGATTGGATCGATGGTTCCCCGAGAGCTCGGCCGCTCTGGGGACCGCAGGCAGGATGTCGACCGGCGTCGGAACGCCGGGAGTCGATCCGGACTGGTCTCGGCCGAGGATACGGAGCGCACACATGGAGGTGCGGACGACACGTTTCGGGACGATCGAGCTCGCGGAGGACCGCGTGATTCGCTTCGCCCGAGGGATTCTCGGTTTCCCCGAGCTCACGGAGTACTGCCTGCTGCAGCCCGGCGACGACGCGTGCTTCTTCTGGCTGCAGTCGGTCGAGGACCCGAACCTCGCGTTCGTGGTCACCGACCCGACGTTCTTCGAGAAGGACTACTCGGTGCCCATCCGCCAGGAGCAGATGGAGTCGCTCGAGATGGGCAAGCTCGAAGACGCGCAGGTCTTCGTGATCGTGAACAAGATCGACGACCAGCTCACGGGCAACCTCCAAGGCCCGCTGGTGATCAACACGGTCAACAAGAGGGCGGAGCAGATGGTCCTCGCCGAGAAGCGATGGACGACGCGGCACCACCTGATGCGGGTTGCGAACAACGCGCAGCAGACGGCTTCCGCTTAAGACGAGACAGGCCCGGGACGCGTGCCAACGCGGCAACCCACGCGCGATCGCTGCGCAGACCGGGCGCCCAATCCTGGGGCGGAAGGACCCGCTCTTCAGGTCGAGATACACCACCACGCCGGGCACGGGCAAGGCGTGGGCGAGAGCAAGGAGTTCATGGATGCTGGTGCTCTCCCGGCAGCGCGACGAGACGATCATGATCGGCGACGAGATCGAGATCTCGGTCGTCGACATCCGAGGGGACAAGGTCCGCCTCGGGATCACCGCGCCGACACGGATCGCCGTCCACCGCAAAGAGGTGTACGAGTCGATCAAGCGCGAGAACGCCCAGGCGTCTCGCCTCGGCGCGGGCGACCTTGGATCGCTCGCACAGACCGTCCGACCGGGCCCTTCCAAGCGGGCCGGGTCGGGATCACCCTCACCGATCACCACGCCGCCCGCCCGCCGAGGGCTTCTCGCGGCGACGACCGTGCCCGGCGTTCCGCCAGAAGCGGGCGACGGGAACAGCAAGGAAACCGCGTAGAACGCCGCCCGCCCGGGCAGCCGCGTAGACCAGAACCAGACCGCCGGATCGGGGCCGGCTCCACCAAGGACACCCCGGAACGCAATCACGGAGGATTGCCATGACACGCATCAACACGAACGTGCCCAGCCTGGTCGCCCAGCAGCGGCTCAATCGCTCCGGGGACGACCTGCAGCTCCGGCTCGAGCGGCTCTCGACGGGGCTGCGCATCAACCGAGGCAAGGACGACCCCGCCGGGCTGATCATCTCGGAACGCATCGCCACGGATATCAAGGGCATCGAGCAGGCGATCCGAAACGGCGAGCGGGCCAGCGCCGTCATCTCCACCACGGAGGGCTCGCTGACCGAGATCACCGACCTGCTCAACTCGATCAAGTCGCTGGTCGTCGAGGCCGCCAACACCGGCGCGATCTCGGACGAGGAGCGCAACGCGAATCAGCTGCAGATCAACTCTGCAATCCAATCGATCACCCGCATCAGCAACACCGCGACGTTCGGCGGGCTCAAGCTCCTCGACGGATCGCTGGACTACCTGACCAGCGGGCTGACCACGAGCACGATCGAGAAAGCAGACATCTTCGCCGCGAGTTTCGTGGGGGCGTCGTCCATCGACGTCAACGTCGATGTCATCACGTCGGCCCAGAAGGGCTCGCTGTTCCTCAACGGAGACAACGTCGTCGGCGCCGACGGGACGCTGCTCTCGTCCGTCACGCTGCGGATCAACGGGGCGGAGGGCGTGCAGCAGCTCCAGTTCCAGTCCAACGCGACCTTCGCGAGCATCGTCAGCGCGATCAACGGGCAGTCGTCACTGACGGGCGTCGAGGCGGCGCTGATCAACGGCAACGCGAACTCGGGCATCGTGTTCCGGGCGACCGAATACGGCTCGGACTCGTTCGTCAGCGTCGAACGCGTGGACGCGCCCGAGGACGCCGCCAACGACAACTTCAACCTGTTCAAGCTCGATGCCAACGCCGATTTCTCGGCGTCCACCCCCTTCGACTGGGCCGATCCGAACCTGGTCTCGGCCAAGCGGGACGAGGGACGCGATGTCGCCGCGCTCATCAACGGGGTGATCGCCAACGGCGACGGGCTGAGCGTCTCGATCAACTCCCCCACCCTCGCCCTGAATCTGCTGCTGGACGAGAACTACGCCCTCGACCCCACGCTGACGACCAAGGACTTCCAGATCACCGGCGGCGGGGCGGTGTTCCAGTTGGGCCCGAACGTGAACGCCCTGCAGCAGAGCAACATCGGGGTGCAGGCGACGTCAGCCGAGCGGCTGGGCGGCGCCCAGGTCGACGGGACGATCCAGTTCCTCTCCAGCCTCCAGGACGGTCAGGGCAACTCGCTCGCCGAGGCCGCGGATCGGGGCGACTTCACCGGGCTGGAGAAGATCATCGACAAGGCGATCGATGAGGTCTCGATCCTCCGGGGGCGCCTGGGCGCGTTCGAGCGGAACGTGCTCGAGACCAACACGAGATCGCTCCAGAGCACGTTCGAGAACCTGACCGCGAGCCGGAGCATCATCCGGGACGCCGACTTCGCGGCCGAGTCGTCCGAACTGACCCGGGTCCAGATCCTCCAGTCCGCGGGCACGTCGGTGCTGGCGCTGGCAAACCAGTCGGCGCAGAACGTGCTCCAGTTGCTCGGATAACGCAAGGGACCGCGAGCCGGGGTGATCTTCCGCCTCGCTGAAGCTCGGCAGTGCATTCTGAAGCCCCCCGGACACCGCTGCCGGGGGGTTTTTTGCCTGCGCAGCGCAAGCCGGAACCCCTTTGGGTCCGCATAACGGGCTGGGAACCGCAAAATCTTCCGCGAGTCGCCGCGCGGCGCTTCATCCGGGTTGCCCGAGCGTCGATCCACCCGAGGTCCGGAGGCGTGTTGCTTGCCGGACGGGCCTGGAACGGAACCGGGTCTGACCGTCACGACACGACGGACACCGAGGGGCGTGTGCCCCTGTCAGCCTTCACGGAGGAATCAGCCAAATGACTCGCATCAACACGAACATCCCGTCGATCCTCGGCCAGCGGGTGCTGGGCCAGAACAACTCGACCCTGAGCACCGCCCTCGAGCGTCTGTCAACGGGTCTGAAGATCAACCGCGGCAAGGACGATCCCGCCGGTCTGATCGCCAGTGAGAACCTGCGGGCCGAGAAGGCCTCGCTCAACGCCGCGATCGGCAACGCCGAGCGTGCCGACCAGGTCGTGAACATCGCTGAGGGCGGGCTCCAGGAGGTCTCCTCGCTGCTCACCGAGCTCCAGGGCCTGCTGACCACCTCGGCCAACACGGCCGGTCTCTCCGAGTCGGAGCGGGAAGCGAACCAGCTGCAGATCGATTCGATCCTGCAGACCGTCGACCGCATCGCCGGCTCGACCAACTTCCAGGGCAACAAGCTCCTGAACGGCAACTTCGATTACCAGGTCGGCTCGGTCGCCTCGGGCGTCACCGACTTCCAGGTCCGCGGCGCCAAGTTCGACGGCGCCTCCCAGTCGGTCGAAGCGATCGTGACCCAGTCCGCCCAGCAGGCCGGCGTGTTCGTCTCGTTCGGCGCGGCCAACCTCGACCTGACCACCGGGTCGCAGTTCATCGTCGAGATCGGCGGCTCGCTCGGCAGCCGCGAACTGCAGTTCGCTTCGGGGGCCACGCTGGCCCAGATCGCGACCGCGATCAACTCGGTCAACGACGTCACCGGCGTGACCGCCACCGCCTCGGGCACGGGCATCTCGCTCGTCTCGGATGACTTCGGCTCGTCCGAGTTCGTCTCGATCCAGGTCAACAACGTCGGCGGCCTCTCGACCGGTTCGGGCATCCTGAACTTCGAAGCCGGCGACTTCAGCACCCCTTCGACCAGCGGGCCCACCACCTTCGCCAACGCCAACAACGGCGTCCGCGACGAGGGGCAGGACATCGGCGGCACGATCAACGGTCTGCTGGCCGTCGGCCGCGGCAAGGAACTGAGCGTCAACAGCGACTTCCTCGATGTCGCCTTCACGCTCGACACCTCGACCTCCCAGACCCTCGCCTCGGTCAGCGCGTTCACCGTCGAGGGCGGCGGCGCAGACTTCCAGCTCGCCTCCCAGGTCAACGTCGCGGGCAAGGTGTCGATCGGTATCGGTGACATCACCACCCGCAAGCTCGGCTCGACCGAGACCGGGTTCCTCGATGACCTCGGCTCCGGCAAGGCGTTCAACGTCGTCGACGGCGACAACCTGAACACCGCCCAGGACATCGTTGCCAAGGCGATCGATCAGGTCTCCTCGACCCGCGGGCGTCTCGGTGCGTTCCAGAAGAACGTGGTGGGCGCGACCATCCGCTCGCTGAACGTCGGCCTGGAGAACACCACGGCCGCCGAGTCGGTCATCCGTGACGCCGACTTCGCCCAGGAGACCGCGGCCCTGACCCGGAACCAGATCCTGGTCCAGGCCTCGACCAACGTCCTCTCGCTGGCGAACCAGAGCCCCCAGAACGTCCTGAGCCTCCTGGGCTAAGGCGACTCTGAGGGAGTAAAAGGCTGATACTCCGCGCCCCGGATCGAAAGGTCCGGGGTGTTTTCATGCGCGCCTCGCGCACACGCCGATCTCTCACGGATGACCTCCGCCGAGGCACGCCGCGTCCGCCAGCTCACAGAACCCCTCCAGACGGTCCGACGCGGGTTCCTGATCTTCCTGCGCGTCGAGTGCGGGCTGCTGCCCGCGACGCTGGAGGCCTATGCGCGCGACCTCGACACGCTGCTCCTCGACCTCCAGCAACGCGGGGTCGGCTCCATCGGCGATCTCACGCCCCGGCAGCTGATCGACCACATCCGCTCGCTGAGCAAGGACCGGGGCTACTCGCCCGCCACGGTGTCCCGCCACATCGCGACCATCAAGGTCCTGTGCAAGTGGCTGTGCGCCACGGGCGCGTTCCAGAGCAACCCCGCCGATCACCTCGATCGGCCCGCGAAATGGAAGCGCCTGCCGGGCGTGATGACACCGGGCGAGATGCGACGCCTGCTGAATGCGCCCGGCCCGGCGCCCGGCGCCAAGCCCGACACCATCCCGCTCTGGAAGCGGGACCGTGCGATCCTCGAGCTGATGTACGCGTCGGGCCTGCGCGCCTCGGAGGTCGGGCGGATCGGGCTCGCGGACCTGATGGAGAAAACAGGCATCGTCCGCGTGCTGGGCAAGGGCGACAAGCAGCGCCTTGTGCCGATGGGCGCACCGGCGATGCGTGCGATGGACGAGTACGTGCGTGATTGCCGCTCCCGCTTGATCACCGCCGAGCGGGCCGCCGAGCGCCGAGACATGGGGCGTCTGTTCCTCACCAGGTCCGGCAGACCGATCGAACGCGTCCGCGTGTGGCAGATCGTCACCCGCTGGGCCAAGGCCGCCGGGCTCAAGGACGTCCACCCGCACACGCTGCGGCACTCGTTCGCGACGCACCTGCTGATGGGCGGCGCCGACCTGAGGATCGTGCAGACCCTGCTCGGGCACGCGGACATCACGACGACGCAGATCTACACCCACGTGGACCGTTCGCAGCTCAACCGGGTCATCAAAGCCCTGCACCCCCGGGGCTGATCCTCCCGGGCGTGGTTCTCTGCAGCGTCATGCGATCCGTGGTAGGGTGAGGGCTTCCGAACCATCACAGCTAGAACGGGGATCGCTTCGCATGACGCCAGAGACGATCGGCATGATCTGGAAGACCGTCGCGGTCGCGCTCTACGTGGGGACCCTCGTGGTCATCGGGTACCTGGCGTCGCGGAAGATGAACGACATCCGCGACTACTTCGCGTCGGGCAAGCGCCTGGGCTTCATCAACGTCGCGTTCTCCAGCCGGGCGACCGGCGAGAGCGCGTGGCTGCTGCTGGGCCTGACCGGCGCTGGCTACGCGTTCGGGGTGCACGCGTTCTGGATCGTCATCGGCGAGATCATCGGCGTCGCGGGCGCATGGCTGTTCATGGCCAAGCGGTTCAAACGCCTGACCGATTCCTACGACTCGATCACCGTGCCGGACTATCTGGAATCACGCTTCCGCGACAGCGGGCACACGCTCCGGCTCATCGCCGCCGGCTCGCTGATGGTCTTCGTGCCGATCTATGCGTCGGCCCAGGTCTTCGCGGCCGGCGGCGCGTTCAACGATTTTCTGAACTGGAACCATTACCTCGGCGCGACGTTCGGCTTCGCGATCGTGCTGCTCTACATCACCCAGGGCGGGTTCACCGCCGTGGTGTGGTCAGACGTGTTCCAGGGCTCGCTGATGCTGCTCGGGCTCGTCGTCCTGCCCGTGGTCGGGCTGCTCGAGGTCGGCGGCATCACCAACCTGCTCGACACCATCCGCTCGATCAACCCCGATCTGCTCACGCTGCACGGTCCCGCGCCGGCGGACGCAGACGGCGTCGAACAGCCCGGCGCGGGCGGCTGGACCCCCACCGCCGTCTTCTCCACGCTCGGTTTCATCGCGATCGGTGTCGGGTTCCTGGGCTCGCCGCAGGTCTTCGTGCGCTTCATCTCGATCAAGTCGGAGAGGGAGATCAACAAGGGCACGGTCGTGGCCGTCGCGTGGACCACGCTAGCGCTCAGCGGCGCGGTCTGCATCGGCATCCTCGGGCGAGCCCTGTACGCCCCTGCCGATCTCTTGCAGGGCGCCGCAGAGATCGCGCCGACCGTGGCAAACGCCAAAGACGGGATCCTGCCGCACATGGCCGAGAAGCTCATGCCGGCATTCGTCACCGGGCTCTTCATCGCGATGGTGCTCTCGGCGATCATGTCCACGATCGATTCGCTGCTCGTCGTCGCCTCGTCGGCCGGTGTGCGCGACTATTGGCAGAAGACACGCCATCCAGACATGACCGACCAGCAACTGGTGTCAACGAGCCGCAAGGTCACTGTGGTGCTGGCGCTGATCGCGTACGCGATGGGCATGGGGATCCTGGTGTACGACAAGGACCAGGGGGTGTTCTGGACGATCATCTTCGGCTGGTCGGGGATCGCCGCCACGTTCTGCCCGACCATCATCCTGTCGTTGTTCTGGTCGAAGCTGACCGCGCGGGGCGCCAAGTCGGCCATGGTGTCGGGCTTCCTGGGCGTACCGATCTTCAAGTTCGGTGTCCCGCACCTGTTCGCGCTGATCGGACGCGACGAATGGGTCGGCTATCTCGGCGCACTGGATGTCCTGCTGCCGTCGTTCGCGATCGGATTCGTCGTGGCCATCGTGGTGAGCCTGACGGACACGCAGGGACAGCAGCGCGTGGCAGGGGCGCTCGACGATCTCAAGGGCCGGGCCGATCCCTGACGGCACCTCGGGCGAGCCGCGACCCGATCGCCGCGGCCATCCGCCCCGCCGAGCCCGGCGCGTGCGGGAAGAACAGCGATGGCTCTATCAGTTCGAGCTCGCTGAGCACGATGCCCCCCTCGTTGTCGCGCATGATGTCCACCCGTGCGTACAGGCAATCGAACGGGCAGGCGGTGAGCACCGCTTCGGCGAAGCGACGCTCGTCGGCCGCAACCCCCGGCTTGGCTTCCACGTGTTCGTCCTGGCCCGAGAATCGCGGAAACTTCTGGATCGCGTGCGACAGCTCGCCATCGATGAAGACCAGGGAGGACTCGCCGCCCGCGGACACCGAGTCCATGAACCGCTGGACCATGATGTCCTCTCGGCAGCGCAGGCCCCGCGCGAACGAGACCGCGTCCTTGTTCGGTGAATCTGGGTGGATCTCGAACACGCGTGTATCGCGTGAACCCGCGGACACCGCAGGCTTGATCACGAGCTTCGTCCAGCCGCGGCGAGACGCCTCGGCGACCGGGTCGTCGCCCGGCTCGGTGTCACGCCCGCCCCACAGTGTCGGCACGATCGGGATCCGGCGATCCTCGAAGTGCCGCAGGTACGACTTGTGCGCGTTCCATCGGATCGCGTCCGCGCCGTTCAACAGGCGGGTCTCCTGCGCGGCTTGATCGCACCAGGCCAGGAACGCTTCGGGCCGGGTGTGGTAGTTCCAGGTCGCGCGGAGGACACACGCGTCGAACGAGGACCAACTCACGGACGGGTCGTCCCATGCCGCGGATCGGGCCTGGTGGCCCGCGTCCCGGAGCGCGTCCAGCAGCGGTGCTTCGTCGAAATCGGGCTCGGGGAGTTCGAGGCAGCTGACGAGCGCGATCTTCATGTGGTGATTATTGCCGGCGGGGCCCGCCGCCCGCGGACCGTCGCGCCCAACGCGATCGCTCCCGCGATCAGCACCAGGTTCTTGACGATGTACTGCCCTTCGAGGGTCAGCACGAGCAGCGAGCCGTCGAAACAGCGTTCCGGCACCACGAGCAGCGGGAGGAAGGTCCCGGGGATCTGCAGAGCCAGCAGCAGGATCCCGAGCCTGGTCAGCCACGCCCGACCGCCGAGCGAGCGGATCGGATCGAGAAGGCAGAGACCGATCAGCACCTCCCAGCCGCCGAGCACGGGCAGGAACCATGCGGGGCTGAACGCCCAGTCTGTGGTTCGCGCGACCAGGTCCGCGGCTGGGCTGACGCCAAAGACCTTCAGCCCCCCGAACCAAACAAAGACGACACCGAGACCCCCCCGCATCAGCAGGGCGGACCATGCGGAGAGCCCGCGGACGATCACCCGGTCAAGCCTGTCGACAACGCGAGAGCAACGGATATGTGCGGCAACGGGTGCGGGCATCACGCCCTCCTCTTTCTGTAAGACAGCATAGATTTCTGTTTAACCACAATCAAATCCGCCTCGGGTTCACTGGAAGGTCTCGGCGTAACACTGTATAGTTTCAATAGTCTTTGAAAGTACCGCCGGAGCGACCCATGAACACCATCCACAGACCGCCTCCCGAGCACCCCGCATTGGACGCGCGCGACGCGGGCCTCCTCGCGGCGGTGGCTCGCGGGCAAGCAAGGCTGACGCCCGAGCAGGGCCTGGATCTGCTCCGCGGGGCACCCTTGCACGAACTGGGGCGGTACGCCGACGCACGCTGCCGGGATATCCACGGCGACACCCACCGCACGTACGTCATCGACCGCAACATCAACTACACCAACATCTGCACGGCCAAGTGCATCTTCTGCGCGTTCAAGCGCGTCAAGGAAGACCACGATTCCTACACGCTCGAGTACGAAGAACTGTACGAGAAGATCGGCGAGCTCTCCGCGATCGGCGGCACGCAGATCCTGATGCAGGGCGGGATGAACTCGGAACTCTCTCTGGACTGGTATCTGAACCTGCTGGCCGGGATCAAGGAGCGTTTCCCGCACATCCATGTGCACGCGTTCAGCCCGCCCGAGATGATCGAGTTCGTGAACTTCTTTGATCCGCCCGGCGCCGATCTGATCCAGAAGACGCGCTGGGTGCTGGCCCGTCTCAAGGACGCGGGGATGGACTCGCTCCCGGGCGGGGGCGGCGAGATCTTCGCGCCCGCGGTGCGTTCGAAGATCGGCATGGGCAAGTGCACCGCCGAAGCGTGGCTGCAGACCATGTACGCGGCCCACTCGCTGGGGATGTTCACCAGCGCCACGATGATGTTCGGTCACATCGAGGGCTACGCCGACCGGGTTCACCACATGCGCCTGGTCCGCGAATGGCAGGACAAGGCGATCCGCGACTTCGGTACCGGCCAGGTCCCCCCGGACGTCGCGGGCGATCCCTCGATCAAGAAGCAGGAGACAGGCGGGCACTACACCGCGTTTATCTCGTGGCCCTTCCAGCCCGACAACACCGCGCTGGGGCGCCTTCCCGAGTGGCCCAAAGAGGGTGATCTCGGGCGGTACGGCGACGCGTTCCCGGGTGACGCGGTCTCCAAGCTCGACGGGAGCGGCACGAAGGACCTGCACCCCGAGTTCGGACGACGCCTGCGATACGCCGGCGCGACCGACTATCTGCGCACGCAGGCGACCAGCCGCCTGTTCATGGACAACATCTATTCGATCGGTTCGAGTTGGGTCACGATGGGCCCGCACGTCGGGCAGGTGGGGCTGTACTACGGCGCGAACGACATGGGCAGCGTGATGATGGAAGAGAACGTGGTCTCATCGGCGGGCACCACGTACTGCCTGGACGAGGCGGTGCTCTGCCGCTTGATCCGCGATGCCGGGTTCACGCCCGCCCAGCGGAACAACGTCTACGACGTCCTCACGGTCCACGACGGGCCCGACGCCCCGGACCGGCGGGTCGCGGACTGGTCGGATCACCGGGCCCAGAAACTGCAGGCCCAGGCGGATCATTCCGGGATCGAAGGCGAGGCGCAGGCGGAACTGACGATCGGTCGCAGCGATTGAGTGCGCGACCGACGCCGTGGAGTCGGCGCGATCTCCCGGCCGCCGCGCACGCACGCTAACCTACCGGCGTGTCACTTCGACTGCTCCAGATCATCCTCAGCGAACGGCATCTCGATGAACTCGGCATGATCCTCGCCGATGCCGACCCGCCGGCGATCTGGCGGACCGACGTCGGGGACGGGCACCGCATGACCACGGTGCTGATCCGATCGCAGATGGTCGAACCGCTCTCCGACAGGCTGCAGGACGCGTTCGGGAGCACGGGCGGGTTCCGCCTGGTGTTCCTGCCGGTGGAGGCGACCCACCCCAAGGTCCCCGATCCCGACGAGGGGGGCGAGACGGGTGCCCCGGGCGAGACGCCCGAGCCTTCGCCCGATTCCAACGGCACGAGGCGCTGGTCGCCGCGTTTCGGGCGGATCTCTCGCGAGGAACTCGAGGAGGACATCCGGGGATCGGCGAAGGCCGACCCGGTCTTTCTCATCATGGTCACGCTGGCGACCGTGGTGGCGTGTGTCGGGCTGATCAAGAACTCCCCGGCGATCATCATCGGCGCGATGGTCATCGCGCCGCTGCTCGGGCCGAACACCGCGTTGGCGCTGGGCACCACGCTGGGCGACGTAAAGATGATCCGCGTCGCGGCCCGGTCGAACCTGATCGGGCTGGCGATCGCGGTCGCGCTCTCGCTGGTGTTCGGTCTCTCCGCGTTGCCGCCCGAGTTGAACAACGAGATGGTCGCGCGGACGCGTCTCGACTTCTTCGACATCCTCCTCGCGCTCGCGTCCGGGGCGGCGGGCGCGATCGCGTTCACGTCGGGGGCGCCGTCGACCATCGTGGGCGTGATGGTCGCGGTGGCCCTCCTGCCCCCCACAGCCGCCGGCGGGATGCTCATGGGCGCCGGGCAGTGGAAGCTCGCGGGCGGGGCGATCGCGATGGCGATCACCAACATCGTGTGCATCAATCTGAGCGCGACCGCGGTCTTCTTGATCCAGGGGGTCCGCCCGAACGCGTGGTGGGACAAGGACCGCGCCAGGTCCGCGACGAACCGTGCGCTGGTCATCTGGACCGGGCTGCTCGCGGTCCTCGCGGCGTTGATTGCCTGGGCGTGGTGAGTCGCGGGCTCAGCCCTCGGCGCTGACCTCGTCATGCACCGCGCCGATGGCCCGCGCTCGGATCTGCTCGAAACCGAGCCCCTCCATGAACCCGAACGTCTTCTCGACCGTCTCCGCCTTCGGCACACCCGCCTCGATGTCCGCCCGTACCGCCTCGATGAGACGCTCGAGGTACACCCGCTGCCCATCGATGATCGACACCCCTCCGACGGGCCCGTGCCCCGGGACCACCACGGTCTCCGCATCGCACAGCGCGCGGACCTTCTTAAGAACATCGATCCACCCGTTGGCGTTGACCCCCGCGGGCTGATCGAAGAACGGGTGCAGCCCGTTGAACACCAGATCCCCGGTGTGGATCACGTTGGCGTCGCGGAGGTGGACGATCACGTCGTTGTCGGTGTGGGCGGACTGTCCGAAGTGCGTCAGTTCGGCCTCGCGCCCGCCGAATCGGAGCGTGCGTTCGTTGCCCGACATGACCGACTCGGGCATCCAGTCGTCCGCTTCCATGTGCTGGAAGTCGTTCATCAGTTCACCGGCCTCGTCGAGGACACGGCTGTGGGTGGGGCGGTCGCGGAACTGCCCGACAAAGCGTGCGCCGCCCGTGATCCCTCCGGAGTAGGCGTCCCAGTTGCCCGGGATCCTGGCTTCGGTGTTCTTGTGGGCGACGACGGGCACGCCCGCCGCCTGGAGCGGGCCGTTGCCCCCGGTGTGGTCGCCGTGGTGATGCGTGTTCACCGCGAAGCGGACCCGCGGCCCGAGCCCGCTGGCCTCGCGCAGGAGGGCCTGGGCGACGCTGGGGAACTTCGTGTCGATCAGGGCCGCTTCCTCGCCTCCGGAGACGAGCATCACGTTGCCCCCCGTCTGGAGATCGATGATCGCGTGCACACCCTCGGCGACCTCGGTCCAGGGGAAGAAGGTCTCCCGGTCGCCCGCCCGGATCCACGCACGACGCCCGGCACGGGCCCGGGAGCCGGGCAGCACAAGACCGGCGGCGAGGCCGGCCGAAGTCAGGATCGCGTCGCGTCGGGTCATCATCGCGTGCCCTCCTCGGGTGGTCTGGGATCGGACTAGCATACGGGCCCGAATCCTTATCCAACTGTAAAAGTCCTGAGAGCGATCCACATGAAAGCCAACGAACTCCGCCCCGGTGTCGCCATCAACATGAACGGCAAGCTGTGCGTCGTCATCAAGACCGAGCACACCAAGCCCGGCAAGGGCCCGGCGTACATCCAGGTTAAGATGCGGGCCATCGACGGCTCGGGCACCTCCGAGAAACGGTTCGGCGGCGCGGACCAGGTCGACGGCGCCACCCTCGATCGGCGCGAGATGGAGTTTCTCTACCCCGACGGCTCCGGCGGCGGAACGTTCATGGACACCGAGAACTACGACCAGCTCGAGCTCAACAGCGACATCCTGGGCGACTCGCTGCTCTACCTGGCACCGAACTCCTCGTGCAACATGCTCTTCCACGAGGGCACGCCCGTCGTCGTCGAACTGCCCGCGTCGGTCGAGGTCACCGTCACCGACACGCCCCCCGGCATCAAGGGGGCGACCGCGACCAACCAGCTCAAGGAAGCCGAGTGCGACACCGGGCTGAAGACCCGCGTCCCCCCGTTCATCGCCAACGGCGAGAAGATCAAGGTCTCCACCGAGGACGGGTCCTACATCTCCCGCGTGGGCTCCTGAGATCGCGTCAGCATCCCGCCCCGGGACGAACGACCGACCGATCCCACGGGCGTTCTCTTCCGTAGACTCCGGCGTGAAGAAGCTGCTGATGCTCCTCGGCGCGGTCTTCCTCCTGCTGCTCCTCGCGGCCGGCGGCACGCTGCTGTACATGCTGGCCCAGCCCGGAGGCACGCTCAAGGAGAAGGCCCGGGGCATCGTCGGCGGCGAGACCGCGCTGCTCGACTATCTCGGCCAGCAGATCGTCGGCATCGCCAACGCCCAGCTCGTTCCCGAACTCTCCTTCGAGACCATCCGGTACGAGCCGCCCTACACGCTCGGGCTCGGAGCCGTCAGGCTCACCGCGCCCGACGGGACGGACGTCCTCGACCTGGGAGAGATGACCGTGACGCTCGGCGAGGTTCCCAAACGCGGCGAGCCGATCAGGATCGAGAAGATCGCCATATCAGACGGCGCGGTCAACCTGATCCGCGACGGATCGGTCGGCGGGTTCCGGGGGTTCTCGCCCCTGGTCGAGCCCAAGCCCGAGCGCGAGCAGGCAGCGCAGGACGACCCGGGATTCAGCCTGAGCAACGTCCTCGTCCTCGATCGGCTGAGCATCGAGGGCATCGACCTCGTCTACGATGCTGGCGATGGATCGCCGCCCATGCGACTCGACGCCATATCCGCCGGCATGGACATCGCCCCGCGCTCGGACGTCGGCGAGGGCTGGTACGACCTCTCGCTCCGATCGGGACGCGACCCCGGGCTCGAACTGGATGTGCGTGGCGCACTCAACATCAACACGTTCGAGTTGATCCTCGGCTCGGTGGTCGCCGAGACCACGCTGGATGACCGGACCGCGACGACACTGCCCCAGCAGCTGGCGTCCGTCGTGAGCCGCTACCAACTCCGCGGCGATCTCCGCGCCAGCATCAACGGCCGGCTCCCCCTGCTGGATCTGAAAGGCACGCGGCTCGGTGTTCAATCGACACTCACCGACGGGCGCGGGGTGTTCGGAGAGTACCAGATCCCCCTGGAATCGGTCATCGTCAACGCCCGCTTCGAGTCGGGTGTCCTCGAGGTCGATTCGATCCAGGCCAACGCCCTTGGGGGCACCGCGAACGCAAACGGACGCGTCGCACTCGGAGGCGAGGCCACGATCGGGTGGACGCTCACCGATATGCGGCTCCGCGATTTGCTCGCGTCCCGTTCGCCCGATGAGCCCCCCACGCTGGCGGGCGTCCTGGCGTCATCCGGACGCGTCCGGTTCCCGCTGAGTGCGCCCGCGTCCGGCGTCTCGGGAGCGGGCGACATCGACATCAAGCATGGACGTCTGGCCAACGTTCCGGTCATCACCGATCTTGTCGAAGTGATGGAGGCCGCCGGCGTGCTCCGAGGCGAGACCTACCGCGACACCTTCACGAGCCCGTTGACGTTCTCTCCCGGCGGCGTGACGCTGGACGATTTCCGCTTCGCGACCCCCGCGATCACCGCACGCGGTTCCGGCACGGTCGGCTTCTCCGGCTCGCTCGACATGAGGATCAACGGCGGGCCGGTGGAGGCGATCCAGGACAGGCTGGGGGACTTCGGAAAGATCCTCGGTGCCGTCACCGACGGGCTGATCACCTACCGGGTCCGCGGCTCGGTCTCGGAACCCGACATATCCGTCCAGCCGCTCGGGATCGGCGGATAATCACGCGTGAACCAGCCCCCCACCATCCTGCTCATCGGGCTGCGCGGCTCGGGCAAGTCGACGCTCGGGCGTCGCCTGGCCGACACGCTCGGCCGCCCGTTCATCGACCTCGACGACCGGACCGCCGCGGATCTCGGGCACGCGTCCCCGGGCCCGGCGCTGCGTGCCGAGGGCATCGACGCGTTCCGAGCCGCCGAGGCCAAGGCTCTGCGGGCCGCGTTGGAGCAACCGGGGAGCGTGCTCGCGCTGGGCGGGGGCACCCCCACCGCGCCCGGGGCAGAGGAGTTGATCCGATCTCATCGCGCGCGGGGCGACGCGTTGGTGATGTACCTGCGGGCGCTCCCGGACCAACTCGCTTCACGCCTGACCGCGGACGGGGCGCCGGACCGACCGGCGCTCTTGGGGGGCGACGCGGTCGCGGAGATCGGGGACCTCTTCGAGCGGCGTGACCCGCTGTACCGAGGTCTGGCCGACGGCGTGCTCCACTGCGGCTCGTGCGACGAGGACAGCGCGTTGGCGATGCTCAGCGCATGGGCGCCCGCCGATCGCTAGCCGAGGTCCGCCCTGCGGACGGCGTCCATGAACGCGGCGAGGCGTGCGTGGTCCTTACGCCCGGGTTCGGCCTCGACTCCGCTGGAGACATCCACGGCGTAGGGACGAAGCCTGCGGATCGCGTCGCCCACGTTCTCCGGGCCGAGCCCCCCCGCGACGACGATCGGCTTGGCGTCGTAGCCATCGGTCAGGACGCCGAGCGCGTCCCAATCGAACGCCCGCCCCTCCCCTCCATCCGACCCGTCGATCAGCAGCGCGTCGACCTCATCGACGTTCGACCACCGGTCGAGCTGGGTGCGGATCGTCGCGTCGTCGTATCTGAACGCTTTCATCACGCCGGGCCCGCACATCGCGACGGTCTTCTCGGTTTCCTTGCCGTGGAGTTGCATGAGCGGGCACGGGCAGCGCTGCTCGATCTCGCAGAAGCCGTCGACATCGAGGTCTCGCACGACCCCGACGGCGGAGACGAAGGGTGGGAGCGCGTGCATGATCGACGCGGCCTCTTCGGGCTCGATGTAGCGGGGCGTGCCCTCGACGAAAACGAATCCGATGGCGTCGGCGCCGCCCGCGACCGCCGCGGCGGCGTCATCGGGGTTGGTGATGCCGCAGACCTTGACGCGTGTGCGGGCGTGAGAGTCGGTCATGGCGTGTCCTCCGCCGGCAGCCGGGCGAGTTCCTCTCGGGCGATCGACCGGCTGTCGGGATCGCGGTCCTGGCGGGCGACCGGCTCGAGCAGCGCGCGGGCCCGGTTGGGTTCTCCCATGTCGTTCGCATACACACGCGCGAGCAGGATCGCGAGCGGATGCCGCTCTGGGTCGTTGGGATAGGTGCCGATGAATCCCTCGAGACCGCGCGCCGCCAGCTTGCGGTCGCCCGTGCCGAGCAGATGCCCGACGAGCTTGAGCTGCGCATCGCGCGAGAGCGTGCCGGCGTGCGGACGGTGCGCGAAGGCGTCGACCAGCGCACGGTACGCGTCGGCGGCGGCGTCCAGCTTCTCCTCGGCGACCAGCCCGGAGATCTCCGCCCGGCGCTCGGCGAGATCGTCCGATTCGGGGTCCGGCTTGGCGGCCTTTGCGTGCTCGCGTGGCCCGCTGGCCGCCCCCTCAACGGCCGCCCGGATCTGCCGGCGCCGCTGACGCTGGCGGAGCATGGTGATGAGGTCGTAGGGCTCGCTGGTGAGCACCCTGGTCGAGAGCAACACGAGCGCGACCACGATGCCGTACGCGTACCCACCGAGGTGGGCCATATTAGCGACGTTGTCCTCCGCGAAGCCCTCGGCGAACAGATCGAACGCGATCTTCAGACCCACAAAGAACCACGACGGGACCATCACCAGCCCGATGATGATGAAGATCATGAGCGTCCGGATGCGGGTCTTGGGGAACAGCACCAGGAACGCTCCCGCGACGCCCGCGATCGCGCCGGACGCCCCGATGGCGGGGACCGGATCCGCGGCGATGTGGACCAACGCCGAGACCACCGCGGCCCCGAAGTAGAACAGCAGGAACCACCAGCGCCCCAGCCGGTCCTCGACCGGAGGGCCGAACACCCACAGGAACAGCATGTTGCCGGCGATGTGCATGAACCCGCCGTGCAAGAACGCGCTGGTGATGAACCGGTACCATTCCGCGTCGTGGCGCCCGATCTGCCCCGCCCGCCAGAAGTTCTCGACCGCCTCGGCATCCCGCAGCCCCATGACCGCCATGGCGAAGAAGACGCCCACGTTGATCGCGATCAGCACCGGAGTGATCATGGGGCGGCGCTGCATCGGGCGGTCTGTGCCGAGGGGGATCATCTGGGCGGATCGTACGCCCGCGGACTCCGGGGCCCGGCGTCCGGGCGGCGTTCTCGGCCGGGGAATCGAGGCGGGGTCTCGGCTAGAATCCGATCCGGCGCCCCGGTACGAATCCGGGCTGCCTTTCACACAGCCGACCGTCCGACAATCGCCACAACCGACCGGCCGATGCCGGCCCGCTTGACCCGAGGGACCCGATCATGACCACCGCACCGTCTTCGTTCGTCAAGGGCCTCGAGGGCATCGTCGCGGCCCAGACCGAGATGAGCCACATCGACGGCACCGCGGGCATCCTCGAGTACGTCGGGATCTCGATCGGCGACCTCTCCAAGCACTCGACCTTCGAGGAGACCGTGTTCCTGCTCTGGAACAAGCGGCTCCCGAACTCGTCCGAACTCGGGTCGTTCACCAGCGACCTGCGTGCGAACTACGCCCTGCCCGAGGGATTCGTCGAGCGGATCAGCTCGCTGCCCACCTCCGCCGAGCCCATGCACATGCTCCGCACGATGGTCTCGGCGTTGGCGATGTACGACGACAACCCGAACGACAACTCCGTCGAAGCCGCCAGGGCCAAGGCCCTGAAGATCCTCGGCTGCGCCCCGGCGATCGTCGCGGCATTCGATCGCCACCGCCGCGGGCTGGCGCCGGTCGAGCCCGACACCTCGCTCTCGTTCTCGGCCAACTTCCTGTACATGCTCAACGGCGAGAAGCCGACCGACGCGATGACCCGCGCGTTCGACATCTGCATGATCACCCACGCCGATCACGGGCTGAACAACTCCACGTTCACCGCCCGCGTCGTGATCTCGACGCTCAGCGACCTGTACTCGGCGATGACCGCCGCCATCGGCTCGCTCCGCGGCCCGCTGCACGGCGGGGCCAACGAGGGCGTCATGAAGATGCTCAACCAGATCCCCACCATCGATGACGCCGAGGCGTACGTCATGGGCATGATCGAGCGCAAGGAACGCATCATGGGCTTCGGGCACCGGGTCTACAAGGCGAAGGACCCCCGCGCCGCCGAGCTGATGACTCTCGCCAAGCAGCTCGCCGACGACACCGGCAACAGCGATCTGTACGAGAAGTCGCACAAGATCGAGCAGGTCATGGAGCGCGAGTACGCGGCCAAGGGCATCTACCCCAACGTCGATTTCTACTCGGCGACCACGTACCACTGCATCGGGCTCAAGCTCGACCTGTTCACCCCGATGTTCGCCCTGTCGCGCATCGCGGGCTGGTCCGGGCATGTGATCGAGCAGCTGGCCGACAACCGCCTGTTCCGCCCGAAGGCCGAGTACGTCGGCGACCACGACGTGCCCTACACCCCGATCAACGATCGCTGAGCGCGAGGGATCAGGGATCAGCCATTAGCCATCAGGGGCGGCGGGCTCATCGAG
>DIYM01000016.1 GCA_002429045.1 Phycisphaerales bacterium UBA6054 | reverse complement strand
TCGGCCGATCTGGCCGCGTCGCCGGCCGCCGATTCCAGCGAACCGACCTCTCGCCGGGCCGAGCGGGCCCGCTCGTGCGCGACGCTGACCTCGGCGCGGGCGCTGGACGCACGCTCCGAAGCCGCGCCGTGCTTGGACTCGACCTCCCCGAGCCCCGCGCTGACCGACTCGAGTTGCTCTCGCTGCTCCGTGAGCAGCCGCTCCAGGCTGGCGGACTTCTCGAGCAGCGTGGACCGCTCGCGTCCCATCTCCCCGAGCCGCTCGCGCAGGCGCGCCGCATCGGCCGAAGCGCTCTCGGCGTCGCGTGCGGCCCGCGCGATCTCCGATTCGGACTTGTCGATCTCGTGCCCGAGGCGCACGCACTCCCGCTCGGCTTGTGATGACGCGGCGCTGACCGCTCCGCGATCACGCTCGACCTCCGACGCTTCCGAGTCCACCGCTTCGAGCGCGTGCCTGGCTTCCCCAAGACGCGAATCGATCCCGACGAGGCGTTGTTCGATCTCGCGGAGCTCGGCGCGTCGCGCGAGCATCCCCGCCGATTCGGACGCGCCGCGCGGCCCGGCGGTTACCCGACCGCTGGGCTCCAGCACCGCGCCGGTGCGGGTGACGAAGCGCACCGCCCCCGATCGCATCGGTCCCGCGGCGAGCAGCAGCGCCGTGTCCAGATCCTCAACCAGCACCGTCGACCCCAGCAGGCGGTCGAGCAGGCGCCCGACCTGCCCGTCGAAGGCGCGGTGCCCGTCGCTCGCGGCGACGAGGGATCGAGCCGACCTGAGCCTCCCGTTGAGCGTCTGTTCCATCGATCTCAAGCCGGCAGGACCCGTTGTCCCATCCCGGGCCCCCAGCCCCTCGAGCAGCAAGAAGACCACCCGCCCCGGCAGCGACGACACCTCTTGCGGGCTGGGCATGTCCGCGATCGTGCGCACGACCAACGCTCCCAGCGCATCTCCCAGCGCCGATTCGGCGGCCTCGGCGTCCTCGGGCCTCACCGAGATCAGATCCGCCAGCGGCGCGATCACCCCGCCGAAGCCCTCCCCGCGCTCCTTCCGCTCGAGCACCGCCAGGGCGGCGTCGCCCAGCCCCTCGTTCGATCGCACCATGTCATCCAGCGCGCTGCGCCGAGCGTCCAGACGCACTCGTTGTTCGTCCAACTCGCCGACGAGCGCCGCGCGCTCGGACCGGTCAGCGCCGAGCGCGCCGAGCTTGGCCCGGATCGCCCGGCCGCGTTCCTCCAACGCTTCGTGTTTCTCGTCGGCCGACGCCCGTTCACGCCGGAGCGTGGCGAGCCGCTCTTCGATCGCCGCCCGGTCCTCGCGGAGCGATTCGATCCTCGCCTCGACGCCTCCGGCCTGCTCCTGGAGCGCTTCGATACGCCGCTCTTCGCCCTGCGCCCGCGCCTGCATGCCGGTCTGTTCGCGTTCCATCGATGCGCACGAAGCGCGGAGTTCGTCGATCGAGCGACGAAGCCCGGCGGCAGCCCGGCCGGTCTCGGCGCGCTCTTCGTTCGCCGATTCCAGCGCCGTTTCCAGTTCCTTGACCTCCGACTCGAGGGATTCGGCCAAGGCACGCTGCTCGGCGACCGCTCGGTCGATCTCGGCGCGTTTCGCTTCGGCCTGCCCGAGCCGCTCGCTCTCGATCTCGACGGTCCGGGCGGCCTCCTCGATCGACCGCCGGGCGAACTCGCCACGCTGGTGGGCGGCGTCCGCGGCGTGGGACGCCGACCGGGCCCTGTCCTCGATCGAGCGCAGCGCCTCCGCGGCCGCGTGCCGTTCCGATTCCAGCTCCAGCCTGCGGTCCTCCGCGTCCCGCAGCGATGCCTCGGCCTCGTTCCTTGTGGTCTCGAGCCCCGCCAGTCGCGATGTCAGCCCGTCGAGACGCTGGCGGATGTCGTCGTAGTGGTCGAAGGTCAACGCCAGTCGCAACGCCGTGTGCTCGTCGTGCAACTCCTGGAACCGCCTTGCCTTGGCGGCTTGCCCTTTCACCATCCGGAGCCGACGCTCGGTGTTGTCGAGCTGCTCGCGTGTGACGGCCAGGTTCTGCTCGGTCTTCTCGAGCTTGCGTTCCGCCTCGACACGCCGCTGGCGGTACTTGGCGATCCCCGCGGCTTCTTCGAAGATGGATCTCCGCTCCATCGGGGACGCGAGCAGCATCCGGTCCACCTTGCCCTGCTCGATGATCGAGTACGCATCGGCGCCGATACCGGTGTCGAGGAACAGGTCCCGGATGTCGCGCAGCCGGGCCAGCTTGCCGTTGATCAGGTACTGGCTCTTGCCGTCGCGGTACAGCCGGCGCTCGACCTCGACCGTGTCCGTGTCGATCGGGAGGGGGCGCTTGATCCGCCCGCGCATGGCGATGATCGATGCGGCCTCGCTCTCTCCCTCTTCGGCCGCGTGCTCCGCTTCCGCGTCCGAGAGATGGCTGTCATGCGAGGGCGCCGTGTGCGGGTCGCCGTCAGCCGGTGCGGATGGGTCGTCCTGGCGGGCCGAGGCGCCGGTGGCTTCGTCGACCTCTCGGGTCAGCGTCTCGATTTCGAGCGATTCGCTGATCGGATTCTCGAATGTCAGGACGACCGATGCCAGGCCCGCGGGCTTCCGGGCGGCGGAGCCCGCGAAGATGACATCGATCATCTCCTTGCCACGCAGGGATTTGCTGGAACGCTCGCCGAGCACCCACTTGATCGCGTCGACCACGTTCGACTTGCCGCACCCGTTCGGGCCGACGATGCCGGTGACGCGGTCATCGAACGTGAACACGGTCTTGTCGGCGAAGCTCTTGAATCCAGAGAGCGTCAGCTTGGACAGTTGCAGCCCGTCGGTCGCGGATCCCACGCCACGCCCGCTCCGTTCCGCGACCTCCGCGACGACCCGGGCCACCACCCCCGCCGACTGATCGACGGCTTCGGAGGGCGGCGAGACCGCCCGAGCGGCGCTTCGGGATTCGGCGTTCGGAGCTGAGGCTGGGGAAGACATCAGAATCGCAACCTCCGTGCTGCTGCGCCGGTCAGGCCGACGTGCGTTCCAACCCGAATCCTCCGGGCTTGCCCGATCCCGCGCGTTGTCGGCGGGGCATCGGGCGGAAACGCGTTCCTTGCTGTTTCACAACTCAGGATCGATCACATCCAGCGGGCGCAGGCCCGGAGGGATAAGCATATCCGGTTTCGTGCCGGATTGCGCCGCCTCACGCCACGGTCGCCGCCGCTCCGGGGTCAGTTTTCCTGGCTTTCGCTTGGCGGGTTGATCGGTACGAGCAAGGAACGGCGTTCCCGGACCAAGCCGGATTGCTCGCGCTCGATGACCTCACGCCGGGGATCGTCGGACGCGACCAGCGTGATCTCCCCGCCTGGTGCTTCGGGCCTGATCTCGATCTGTTCGGGTTCGACCGATTCGAGCAGCCCGGCGAGCAGGCGGTCGTTCTCCGTCGCGAACGCCGCGGCCGTCCCCCGGTCCGCCTGCAACTCGTACAGCACGCCGACCACCTCGGCGTATCCGAGCCCGAGGCCCGGGCGCGGGTCTTCGGGCGTGGGCTGCTGGGCGAGGAACTCGATGAACCCCACCAGATCGCCCGGGACTTCGTCCATCGTGATCGTCCGGCGGTTCGCGTCGTCGCGGTAGTAGAGCCTGATCGGGTCGGTCTCGCGGTCCGACGCGAGCAGGAGCCGGTCCGACCACGCGTTGACCAGCATCGGCGTCGTCAGTTGCGGGTCATCGCCGAACACCACGATCCGGGGCTCACCTTGCTGGGTGATGTAGATCAGCGGGTCCCCGAACGGGACGCGATCGAGGAAGAACTTGCCTTCGACCAGTTCCCTGGACACGCCAAACAGTGTTCCGGGCGGGACATAGGCCTGGGCGAACGCGTCGATCTGGGACAGCGAGATCGCCTGATCGAGCCGGCGTTCCTGGCGGGCCCGAGCCCGCGCGAGGGCCAGCCTCCGGCGCTGTGACTTGATGGCCCGATCGATCAGCCCCTCGTAAGCCTCGACCCGGATCGACAGATCGGGCTCCTCGAGCAGGCCCAGCAGCGTGTCATCGACGATCGGACCGGCGTCGATCTGCGCCAGCAGGCTGATCGCGTCCGTCCTGAGCCCGCGCTGCCCGTCCTTGGCGATCTCACGAAGGGCGCTCACCGCCCGCGCATCGTTCAGACGCGCGCCCGCCCGCAGCGCCGACAGCCTCGGGACGGCATCCGACGAATCGTACAACTCGGCGAGGAACGGCTTCGATCGCTCGCCGATCGCCTCCAGCCCCCAGGACATCTGGCGAGATAGGTAAGGCTCATTCCGCAGGGTGGTCGCGAACCGCCTCGCGTACGTCTCCGGGAAAGACTGATCGATGGGAAGGTGCCGGATGAGTTCGATGAAATCCTCGCGGCGTTCGATGTACCGCAGCGGCACGCGGACCTGGACCAGCGTCTCGTCCTTGCCACGCGCGGTCTGGTCGAGGTCTCCTGGACCGCGCGGGAACGCCGCGTTGACCGCGCTGGCGATCTGACGCGCACGCTGATGGGACGGGTTGTCGAGGATGATCTCGATCAGGGTTGGGAAACTCATCTGCCCGCCGTCGAGAACCCGACCGACCGTCTTGCGCACGCCGGCCGAATCCGTGCCCGGCTCGGCGAAGGGATTCAGGAAGATCGGGCCCCGCGCGTTGCCCAGGATCCGCGCCTGCGGGTCCCCGAACGAAGAGGGAGGCCCGACACGCAGTTCGGTCGTCCAGAGGCTCCCCCCCTCCAGGCTCGTCGCGTTGATGGCGCGGACGTACACATCGAATGTCTCACCGCTCACCGCTCCGGGCGGGACCGCCGCCTGAACGATCACGGCCGCCGTGTTCGGGTCACGGAGCAGTTGGCGCGGGCTCAGCCCCGCGATCGCGCTGTTCTCACCCTCATTGGAGACGTTGATCCCGTTCAGGCCCATCTGGCGTTCGAGGTGCGCCGCGTACTGCTCGGGCATGGTCAGCCCGCCGGTCCCGTTCAGCCCGACGACGAACCCGATCCCGGAGACCAGGGTCGATTGGACCCCGCGGATCGTCGCTTCGGCGCCGACCGTGCCCCGCAACGGGGCCGGGATGTCACGCACGACAAGGTTCGACGAGTCCGCCTGCCGCGGGCGCGGCGGGGCTTCACGCTTGTTGCGGTTGCACCCCAGCGTTCCCGCGAGCATGCACGCCGCCAGGCACACCGACACCCCGCGCCAAACCTCGCGGAGCCGGCGTTGGCGACGGATGGGCGGCGGCGTCTGCGATCGGTCAGTCATCGGATGCGATTCCCTCGTGGTCGGTCGTGCGGGCGATCGGCCCGTTCGCGGGTGAGCCGCCGACGTGTCCCGTCGCAACGCCTCTCGAGACGGTATCCGTCGAGTGGCTCGCTCGCCCGGGATCCCGGTCGCGGTGCGTGGCGCGCCGCACCGAATCCTCGCGTTGACTCGGGTCCCAGACCGAACGATTCGTGCCCGGGGTGGGGGGGAGTGGCGCCCGACGGTGGATACTTCCTCGCATCCGGCGCCGCGCACGCCGAAGAATTCTTCGCCCCTCGCGTGCTTCGGACGAGCAGATCCAAACAGACCGGCGCCCGCCGGTGCCCAACTCGGTCCCGAAATTCAACGCCTTCCGCGGACGCGACTTACTGAACCCGGGCGCCGGGTCCGTCGCGATGCCGGTCGTTCGCCCAAGCAGGGGCGCGATGCGGACCGGCGGTCTCGGGCTCGATTTTTCACCAAAAAGATCCAACGAAACCCGCCACAATCCCTTGTGTACCGCTACAGTGTCGGCCCGTCTCATCGCCGATATGTTGGGGGTGGAAGAGATTGGCAGTGTATTCTGCGGCACCGCAAGTGCAGTGGAATCGGGCAGTTGGAAGCAGCCGACAGGTTGTCCACAACCGCCAGAATCGCAGGGCTCGGAACGACCGGTTCCAGGCTCTTCCCAACGCGAGTCGGCCGGGAGACCGGACGTCCGTGATTCTCGAAAGCGGGCTTGTGTGTCCGGCATGTGTTTGTACACTGTTCGGTCAGCCCGGTCCGGATTCCCCTCGGTGGGCGAGGGGTTCGGCGGAGCCAGCGGCGTCGCCGCGAGCACGAGATCGGCGTGACGAACACGCCCCGAGGTTCTTGCAACCACGGGGAGGAGTCGCCGCGTCCGCTCATGCCCGCAGAACGCTCGGGTGGCCCCGATCAGTGGAGGCTGGTCCCCTTCCGCTCGGCGGAGCCGGGCGGGGCCAGTAGGACTCGCGGCCGAGCGTCCCCGCTTCGGCCCGCAACAGACGGAGCGACCCCATGGGCGTGCTGTGCGATACCCAGATCAAAAGCTTGATCGACATCAAGCCCTTCGAGCCCGCGACCAAGCGCCCCGGCTCGATCTCCTACGGCGTTTCCTCCTACGGCTACGACGTCCGCGTCGGGCCCGTGTTCAAGATCTTCACCCCGACCCCCCGCACCGGGGGCATCACCGTCGTCGACCCCAAGGCGTTCACCGACGACCTCATGGTCACCGTGAACACCGAGGAGCAGGGCACCGACCACGTGATCATCCCGCCGAACTCGTTCGCGCTGTGCGAGACCGTCGAGTGGTTCGACATCCCGCGCGACGTGCTCGTGCTGTGCGTCGGCAAGAGCACCTACGCCCGCTGCGGGCTGATCGTGAACGTCACGCCGTTGGAACCAGAATGGCGCGGCAAGGTCACGCTGGAGATCTCCAACACCACGCCGCTGCCCGCGAAGGTCTACGCGAACGAGGGCATCGCCCAGTTCGTGTTCCTCAAGGGCGACGAGGTGTGCGCCGTGTCCTACGCGGACAAAGCGGGCAAGTACCAGGACCAGGCGGGGCTGACTCTGCCGAAGGTCGACTGAGCCTCTCTCATTTTGAATCGTCCCGGATCACGCTGGACGCGTTCTTCCGGTTCATGACAACCTGTAGCCTCATTTGCTGGAATCCCATTCATGAAGATCTCTCGCCGGTTCACCAAGGAAGGTCAGGACCCGTTCGCCTCTGTTGAATGGACGACCCGCGCCAGTCGCATCTCGAACCCGGACGGCTCGGTCGTCTTCGAGATGAACGACGCGGAAGTCCCCGAGACCTGGTCGCAGCTCGCGACCGACATCATGGTCTCGAAGTACTTCCGCAAGGCGGGCGTGCCGCAGACCGAGCAGCCCTACGCGCTGCCGGGCGAGAGCGATGTCAAGAAGCGTGACGACGGCAGCGATCTGACCGGCCCCGAACGCTCGGCCCGCCAGGTCATCCACCGGCTGGCCGGGTGCTGGCGCCACTGGGGCGAGGCCCACGGCTACTTCGACTCGGCGAGCGACGCCCAGGCGTTCTACGACGAGCTGGTGTACATGATGGTGCACCAGATGTGCGCGCCCAACTCGCCGCAGTGGTTCAACACAGGGCTGAACTGGGCGTACGGCATCTCCGGGCCCGCCCAGGGCCACTGGGTCGTCGATCCCGCCACCGGCGAGCCGCAGCTGGCCGACGACGCGTACAGCCACCCCCAGCCGCACGCGTGCTTCATCCAGTCGGTGTCCGATGACCTCGTCAACGAGGGGGGCATCATGGACCTGTGGCTGCGCGAGGCGCGGCTCTTCAAGTATGGATCCGGCACCGGCACCAACTTCTCGAACCTGCGGGCCGAGAACGAGCCCCTGTCGGGCGGCGGCAAGTCGTCGGGCCTGATGTCGTGGCTGAAGATCGGCGACCGGGCCGCGGGCGCGATCAAGTCCGGCGGCACCACCCGCCGGGCCGCGAAGATGGTCTGCCTGGACATGGACCACCCCGACATCGCCCGGTTCATCAACTGGAAGGTCCGCGAGGAGATCAAGGTCGCGGCCCTGGTCGAGGGTCTCAAGAAGATCGGCGACGAGCGAGCTTCCGACGCCGACCCCGAGACCATCGGCGAGACCGCCCAGCGCCTCGGGCTCACGCTTGACTACGACTTCAACGGCGAGTCGTACCAGACCGTGTCGGGCCAGAACTCGAACAACTCGGTGCGGATCCCCGACGCGTTCTTCGACGCCGTCGACGCGAGCGCCCAGTGGCAGACGGTCAACCGCGTGACGGGCGACGTCGCCGCCGAGTTCCCCGCGGCCGACCTGTGGGACGACATCGCGTACGCCGCCTGGCGGTGCGCCGACCCGGGCGTCCAGTACGACACGACCATCAACGCGTGGCACACCTGCCCCGGCGCCGGGCGCATCAACGCGTCGAACCCGTGCTCGGAGTACATGTTCCTCGACAACACCGCGTGCAACCTCGCGTCGCTGAACGTGCTCAAGTTCTACGACAGCGTGACGCGCGAGTTCGACATCGAGGCGTACGAGCACGGCGTCGATCTGTGGACGATGGTGCTGGAGATCTCGGTCCTGATGGCCGCGTTCCCCAGCCGCGAGATCGCCGAGCTGAGCTACAACTACCGCACGCTGGGCCTGGGCTACGCCAACCTCGGCGCGATGCTGATGCAGGCGGGCATCCCGTACGACTCTGACGAGGGCCGCGCGATCTGCGCGTGCCTCTCGGCGATCCTGACCGGCGGGTCGTACCGCATGTCGGCGCGCATGGCCGGCGAGCACGGCGCCTTCCCCGGGTACGCCCCCGAGAAAGACAACATGCTCCGTGTGATGCGTAACCACCGGCGGGCGGCCCACGGCGTCTCCCGCGACTCGGGTGAGTACGAGGACCTCCGCATCGCGCCGGTCCCGATCGATCACGCCCTGATCCGCGACAAGAAGGTCCCGCTGGGCAACGCGATGGACCTGCTCCACCGCGCGACCACCGCCTGGGACGAGGCGCTCGAACTCGGCGAGAAGCACGGCTACCGCAACGCCCAGACCACGGTCATCGCCCCGACTGGCACCATCGGGCTGCTGATGGACTGCGACACCACCGGCGTCGAGCCGGACTTCGCGCTCGTCAAGTTCAAGAAGCTCGCCGGCGGCGGGTACTTCAAGATCGACAACGCCTCGGTCAAGCCCGCCTTGAAGTCGCTCGGGTACTCCGACGACCAGGTCACCGACATCATCCGCTCCCTGATGGGCACGCTCGACCTGCACGTCCCGATGCCGGAAGGCGTCGAAGACTCGGGCGGGATGACCTTCCACGAGTGGCTGGGCGAGCAGGGCCTTTCGGATACCGAGCTGGAAGCGATCACGGCGTCCCTCCCGAGTCAGTTCGAACTCGGCTTCGCGTTCAACGCGTGGGGCTTGGGCGACGAGGCGCTCAAGCGCATCGGTATCGATCCCGACGAGGCCAAGGCGGACCCCGCGTTCAATGCATTGCGTCGCATGGGCCTGACCGGTGCCCAGATCGAAGAACTGAACGTGCTCGTCTGCGGCACGCAGACCGTCGAGGGCGCCCCGCACCTCAAGGATGAGCACCTGGCCGTGTTCGACTGTGCCAACACCTGCGGCAAAACCGGCAAGCGGTTCATCGAGGTTGGCGGGCACATCCGCATGATGGCGGCCGCCCAGCCCTTCATCTCGGGAGCGATCTCCAAGACCATCAACCTCCCGCACGACGCGTCGGTCGAGGACATCAAAGAGTCCTACCGCGCCAGCTGGGAGCTCGGCCTGAAGGCCAACGCTCTATATCGGGATGGTTGCAAGCTCAGCCAGCCGCTGAACATCAAGTCCGACACCGATATCGAAGAAGAGAACGGCGAGGACGAAGGAACGCAAGCGGGCCTGGCGGAGGTCGAAGAAGATCTCGGCGAACTCGTCGGCGCGGTCGCAGACGAGAACGTTCGGGTCGTGGTCAAAAAGGAAGTCGAGATCGTGCACCGCCCGATGCGTCGGCGTCTGCCCGAGACCCGGCGTTCGATCACGCACAAGTTCAACATCGCCAGCCACGAGGGCTATCTGACCGTCGGCATCTACGAGGACGGCATGCCCGGCGAGTTGTTCATCACGATGGCCAAGGAGGGTTCGACCATCGGCGGGCTCATGGACTCGCTCGGCACCGCGACCTCGGTTTCGCTGCAGTACGGCGTGCCGCTCGAGTCGCTGGTCAAGAAGTTCACCCACCAACGCTTCGAGCCGGCGGGCATGACCACCAACCGAGATATCCCGTTCGCCAAGTCGCTGGTGGATTACATCTTCCGGTGGCTCGGCATGGAGTTCATCCCCGGCTACCGCGAAGCCAACGCGCCCAGGCGTGACGAGGGCAGCAAGCCCGAACCGCTGGCGGGCGAACGCCGCATCGCATCGGGCAACGCCCGGCTGGCTAAATCCGAAACCGAACCAAAGCCCCGCATCAAGGAGACAATCGTGTCCGCCTCGACAGCCACCGTGGCCGAGAGCAAGTCGGGGACCGAAGGCGAGGGCACCGTGATCGTCCAGCGCACACAGAGCTCGACCCTCTCGGTCGCGCTCGAGTCGGCCGGCGATGCGCCCCCGTGCGATGTGTGCGGGACCATCACCGTCCGCTCGGGCACCTGCTACAAGTGCTTGAACTGCGGGGCGAGCATGGGGTGCAGTTGAGCACGATCTGAGACACGCCCCCCGGCATCAGCCGGCGTGCGGTTCGCAGCCGTTCGGTGGGTCGTGCCGAGATGGCATCGTCTATTCGCAGATGGATCACAAGGCGGGCGGCCTGCCCGAAGGCAGGGACCCACCGGAGGAAGCAAGGTCAGCAAACATACGGAGTGTGCGCTGCGGGGCTTTGGCACGGACCAGCCGATCCCCGGCACCATCGGGATGCACGACGGGACAGGCCGATCCGGCCACGGAGCGCCCGAAACGACCCCCGACCTCGGCGCCCTGACCCATCCCCGGGTCGGCCGCCGCCTTGCCATCCGCGAAACGCCCGAGCCTCGACCGGTTCGGGCGCCACAACCGACGCCGGGTCCAGCGCATGGCCTCCACCACCGCGCCGGGCCCAGGCCCTACGCCCCCGGGCATGCCCACCACGGCCCGGGGGTTTTTCTGTCCTGTACACTCCTTGGATGACCACCGAACCAGGCCGAGGCCGTCCCTCGCGGTACGCGGCTGCCGCTGTGATCCTGCTGTGCTTCGTGGTCGCGGTCGTGGTTCCCAAAGCGTTCTTCCGAAGCGATTGGTACCGAGCCAACGCGACCGACTACTCGATCCACCTGAGGTTGTGGATCCAGCCCATGATCTGGACGGGTTGCATCGCCGCGGGCTGGTTCTTGCTCGGGCAGATCGGCCGGCGAGACGGGGCGACGCTCGGGGTCCTCATCGGAAAACGCAGGGCTGTCGTCGGCGCCAGCGTTGGATTCGCATGCTCGCTGCCGATGCTGGTGGTCGGGCTGCTGAGCCCGCAGGAAACGGACCTTTCGAGATTGTTCTACCGAACGGCCCAGGCGGGATTCTTTGAGGAGTGGCTCTTCAGGGCATTCGCGTTCGGGCTGCTGGTCCAGCTCGCACGCTGGCGGATCTGGCCGGCCGCGTTGTTCTCGGGCGCGGTGTTTGGGCTGATCCACCTTGGAAACTACTCGTTGGAAGGATTGATGGACGAGGCCGGCGGGCTGGCGTTCATCGGGCTCGGCGGCGTGCTGTACGCCTGGCTTTTCTGGCGATGGAACTGGAATCTTTGGGTCGTCATCGCGCTGCACCTGTTCATGAACCTGTGGTGGGAACTCTGGATCCTGGACCAGAACAGCCTCGGCGTATGGGCGGTGACCGGGTCCAGAATCGTGGCCGTCGGCGCGGCGATCACTCTCGCCGAGATCGCAAGAAAGCGCCCCGCGCTCGGCCGACTGCTCGGGATCCATACGATCTCCAGATGAATGATCCCGATTCCTCAGCGACCGCGACATGGGCGACACTCCTTGCCGGCTGGACCGAGTTCGCCCGCTCCGCGGTCGCGTTGCCCGACGACGCGGACGGCGCTCGTTGGAAAGACTCGATCGCGCCAGCGATCGCGCTGCACGCCGCGAGCATGGCGTTGCCGGAACTGATCAGGCTGGACCCCGAGGAACGCCCGCTCGCGATGGACCGCTCCGAGATGCTCATCCGAGAGCAGAGCGGCGTGCTGAACCAAGCCTGGCGGGGCGAACCGATGCCCGAGTCGCTGGCAGACCTGATCGCCGACGCGAGGCTGGCGTGGGAGCGGGCGCTGCACGAGGGGTTGGAATGGTCCGCGGCCAGCGAGCGGTTTGTCGCCAAGCACCCCGCCGTCTTGGCCGAAACGCTGCTCGACGCCGGTTTCGTGGGCGAGGTGTGCGTCCTCAGCCCGAACACCGCCGCGTTCCGCGGCGCGATCGTCGCGACCGCCCGGGAGCGTGACGGCGGGCCCGTGGACGACGAGATCGCGGGCATCGTCTCTGCGCATCTCGTCGAGCGTTGCGATGGCTCGGTCGACGAGCCGGTGGTCGCGTTCCCGCTCCGCCAGATGTACCGGGAGATGGACTTTCTCAAGGGCGGCCCGGTCCGCGATGTGCGCACGCCGGTGGTGGGGGTGCTCCCCGCGGGCCAGCCGTTGCTCCTGCCGGTCGTCTCGGGGGGTGAGCCGGGCTCGATCCCGCCCGCGTCGCGCCAGGATCCGGTGCTCGACCCGCTGCCGGTCGTCGACGCCGAGCCCGAGCCCGAGTGAGCGTTCCCTCGGGGCAAAAGAAACCGGCCGGCAGAAGCCGGCCGGTTCGAGAAAGATGATCCGGATCAGTGCTCAGCGCCGGCGACGGGCGGCCAGCAGGCCCCCCAGCCCGAGCATCGCGAACGTGCCCGGGGCGGGGATCACGACCAGCGAGGTCGGGTCACCGGAGGGCGAGAACGTGTCGGCGAGCACCTGCTCGAGCGAGAACGCGCCGGTCGAGGTGTCGATCGAGCCAAGCTCGAACTGCCCGGTGGTGCGGTTCTGGATAGCCGCGTAGAGCACGCCGTCGAAGAACTCGAGCGACATCCCGTCGCCGAGGATCCCGGTGTTGCCGATCAGCGTGCCGGACGGGTTCGTGCTGAAATCCTCGATCTCGTAGACGAAGACCTCGAAGGTGTTCAGGTCGTATCCCATCGCGAAGAAGGTGTCGGTCGCGTCGTCGTACGCCGAGCCCCCGAAGGTCACGTCGTTCACGCCGACGAACCCGATCTGCGTGCCCTGGTAGGTGCCGTCGTCGATGGACCAGAGCTGCTGGGATCCATCGAAGAAGCCGAACAGGTCATCGCCGACATACGTGAGGCTGGTGAACATGTTGTCGCCGACGGAATCCCCGAGGAAGGTCAGCGAGGGCGAGCCGCTCGGGTCGTCGAGCGTGAAGAACTGCGCGGGGCTGTTCTGGTTCGAGGTGGACGCGAGGATCTGACCGCTCGGGTTCGTGGTCAAACCGATGACCGGTGCGCTCAGCGAGAACGAATCGACCGAGCCGGCGCCGTCCGTGTAGCGGAGCAGCGTGCTGCCCTGCGTGGCCAGGAAGGTTGGCTGCGCGAACGCGGTGCCGGCGGCGGCGGTCAAGGCGAGTGCGATCAGGGTCTTCATGTCTCTCCTCCTCTTCGGGGTTCCCGTTTTCAGACTCTCGTGGGCAAGCGGAACAGGCGACAGGGGGTCACGCGATCAGTTCACGTCTTGTTCCGGAAATACCTTCGTGCGATCATAGTAAGAGGGTTTCGCCCTTCCTCCAGTCGGATCAAAAGTCTTCATCGATGCCTACAATCCCAACCCCCGACTCGCGGGGGTTTATTCCGGACGTTGACGAACGGAACGCGAACCTGCCGGCGATGCCGACGGATCCGACCACGCCGAGGCCCCGATGGACACGCCCCCCGACTTCCCGCTCGACCCGCCCCAAGACGCGGCGGATCGCGCCTGCGGACGACCCAGACGCCGGAACGGGATCCCAGGCTGGCTGGACCGCCGAAACGGGGCAACACACCGCCCCGACAAGCGCCCGGACAAGCGTCCAACCCGCGGCCTGTGGGCGGGTCGAACTCGTGCGGGTCGACACGGGCGTGACGCCCGCCGAGGCGACCCCGGGCCCGACCGGCGCGCCGGTGCGGTGGCACGACGGGGACCGCCCGATGGGGTCCGCCGCCAGAGGCGATACCCGAATCCCGGCTTGGCCCGAACTCCGGCAGTTCGGCATCGGGCGTGCATCGCGTACGGACCATGCCCGGTGCTCCCACAAAGAACATCGCTACCCTTGCACTGCCCGCGGTCTGATCGCTGATCCGAGCCTCGTGGGCCCGCCCGTCGATCGCCCTCTGCGAGGGCGTCGTCCGCCTCACCGAAAGCACCCCTGACCGCGCCCGCGCGAACAGACCGAAAGGACCCAACGGATATGCCCAAGCGTGCCAAGATCTCGATCATCGGAGCCGGAAACGTCGGAGCCACCTGCGCCCACTGGGCGGCCCAGAAAGAACTGGGCGACATCGTCCTGCTCGACATTCCCCGCCCGGACGCGCCCGATCAGCACATGCCCAAGGGCAAGATGATCGACCTGGGATGCTGCGCCCCGATCGACGGGTTCGACTCCAACCTGACCGGCACCTTCGACTACGCCGACATCGCGGGCTCCGACGTCGTGGTGGTCACCGCGGGCCTGCCCCGCAAGCCCGGCATGAGCCGCGACGATCTGATCCAGACCAACGTCAAGATTGTCAAGTCCGTCAGCGAGAACATCAAGCAGCACGCGCCCGACGCGATCGTGATCGTCGTCTCGAACCCGCTCGACGCGATGGTCTACACCGCGTGGAAGGCGACCGGTTTCCCGACCAACCGCATCATGGGTCAGGCCGGTGCGCTCGACTGCGCACGCTACCGCGCGTTCATCGCCTGGGAACTCGGCGTTTCGGTCGAGGACGTCCAGGCGATGCTCCTCGGCGGGCACGGCGACGACATGGTCCCCTTCCCCCGCCTGACCTCCGTGCACGGCATCCCGGTCACCGACCTGCTCCCCGAGGACAAGATCACCGCCTGCGTCGATCGGGCCAAGGTCGGGGGAGGCGAGATCGTCAAGCTCATGGGCACCAGCGCGTACTACGCCCCCGCGCTCGGCACCATCCAGATGGTCGAGGCGATCGTCAAGGACAAAAAGCGGATCATCCCCAGCGCCGTCTACCTCGACGGGCACTTCGGGCACAAGGACCTGTTCGTCGGCGTCCCCGCGATGCTCGGCAAGGACGGCGTCGAGAGGGTCGTCGAGTTCAAGCTCACCGAAGACGAGCAGAGGCTCTTCGACGAGTCCGCGTCGCACGTCGCCGACCTCGTCGCGGTGGTCAAGAACCTGTTCCCCGAACTGGCCTGACCGACAGCGTCCGCGCTCCAACAGGCAAGCCCCGCGCCGAACGCGGGGCTTGCCTGTTGGAGCGGCCGGATGTCTCCGAGCGACGCTACCGCTCGTCCTTTGGGCGTGTGTGCTCGTAGAGGTCGCCGATCTGCTTGACGTACTTGTCACGCTTCTTGGTCTCGTGGGCGACCAGCACATTCTCGGCGTCTTCGCCCAGCGATGTGAGCAGGCGGTAGGTGTACGGTGCCGAGCCGAGCCAACGGCGCCAGCTCTTGCGGAACCAGAGCATGCCCAGGGGGAACACAACCGCGGCGACCGCGATGAACGGCCAGGTGCGGATCGTGGCCGCCAACGCCACCGCGCCCAGCGAGCCCGCCAAGACCAGCAGCCCGTACACGAACTGGGCGCCTTCGCTGCGCGCCCGACGCTTGATCACCGACCGGCGATCCGCGATCCGCGTGACTTCCGCCTCCGGGTCGTCCCCGAGCAGCCACTCGGCGTCCGGGTTGTCCGGGTCGACCTCCAGCGTGGTCTGCGGTTCGGGCTCGGGCTCCGGACGGATCGCGCGCGATACCTGATCCGGGTCGGCGTCCGGGAGCAACTCGATCCTTCTTTGGGGATTCTCTCGCAATCCAATCGTTCCTGCGCGTTGGGTGTCGATGTGCTTCTTTGGCTTTTTCTAGAATCGGTTTCGCCGATCCCCGATTACCAATCCGCGCCCCGGCGGGCTCGTGCGGCCTCGCCGATCGGCACTGTTCGCGGGAGGGGCGTGCATCCGCCCGCGATCGAACGTAAGTCTAGCAGCCGCACATATTCATGTACGACGGACTCACAACAAAGTTCGGTTCGGATCGGGCCCGGAAGACCCGCCCATGCCGCGTCACTGGTAGAGAGCCCGGATCAACCGCCGAACGGCCCATCTGACGCGGAATTGCGAAAGATCCTCGGCGTTCTCGCCCAGCGACGTGAGCAGGCGGTACCAGTAGGGGGCGCTGTTCAGCCACGACCTGAACCGGATCAAGAACCAGGCGAAGCTCAGCGGTGTGATCACCGCGCAGGCGGCGAGCACCCGCCCGTCCCGCCAGGTCAGCGCCAGCCCCAGCACGCCGAGCGCGACCGTCAACGCGAGCAGCGCGTACACGAAGTGGGCGCCGGGAGAGGCCGCCGCGATCCGGATCTGCCTCCGCAGCCGCAGACGGGTCGCTGGACCGAGCGGCGTCGCGCCCGCCGATCTGTCCCCCTGTTTGTTCGCCCGGTGGACATCCGCCTCCGGATCGAACCCGCGGAGCAGCATCTCCCCGTCAACGAGTCCGAGGTCGGCATCGTCGTTCGGCGACCCACCGCCAACGCCCGGCCCCGCGTCCGCGGGCTCTGGGCACGGCAAGACTCCGCCCGGTTCGAGGAGGTGGCGCTCCTCGGGCACCAGATCGATCCCGCTGGGCATCTCGAACAGCGGTCTGGGATTCGGGTTGTTGTGGTCCTGAACGGTCATTCGGCCGATCCCCTGGCTGCGGAGCCGTGCGTCCATACGGCCTAAAGTCCGCCCGGTTCGATCAGACACATTCCATCGCCCATCAGAGCGTATCGGAGAAGCACGAGATGACCATTTGTAAGATTGCCGCTCTCGGCGTCGCCCTTTCCATCGCAGGTTCGCACGCCATCGCGCAAGATGGCGCGTCCGCGTCCGGTTCGCAGGTCCGGGATAACTTCCAGCCCTCGTGGTCGAGCCCCGAGATCGCCCAGATCGCGACGCGGTTGTCCGGCACGTGGCGGACGGACGACCCCATCGACTCGATGCCCGGCGCCGACGGCCAGACCAAGCCGGTGTTCGTCGCCATGTCGGTCGCGCCGGTCCCGGTCGAAGGCGTGCCCAACGCGATGTACGTCGAGACCGCCCGGACGGACACGCCCTGGGAGCCGTACCGGCGTGCGATCTTCCAGATCTATCCCTACAAGGACGGTCATCGCCTCCGCACGTACGAACTCGCGGTGGGCGATGTGTCCGACGGCGTGTTCGACGGCATGTTCGCCGCCCCGGAGTGGTTCCCCCAACTCTCGATCGATGACCTGGTCGCGACGATGGACGTCGACATCACGCCCACGCCGGACGGTTTCACCGGTGCCTCGCCCTACCCGTTCCCGACGGGTGTCGGCGGCGCGGTCGAGATGACTTCCAGCGTGACCCTCGCGGGCGACACCCTCACCGTTGCCGATCGTGGTTTCGACGCTGATGGCAACGTTGTCTGGGGGGCGGGCGACGAGGCGTTCCTGTTCGTCAAGTCCCAGGGCATCGTCTCGGTCGAACGCCGCGAGGACGGCATGGTCATCCTCGACTACGGCGGGGCGTCGGGCCCGATCGTCCAGAACGGCGATCGCATGCACGTCCACTACGAGGGCTTCATGCTCGACAAGACCCGTTTCGATGCCTCGTACACCCGCGGCACGCCGTTTATCTTCGCCTTCCCGCCCGGCACCGGCGCGATCACCGGCTGGGGCATCGGGATGGAAGGCTTCGCCGAGGGGGGACGCCGCAAGATCATCATCCCAAGCTTCCTCGGCTACGGCGCCAACGGAAACCCGCGTGCGGGCATCCCGGGCGACTCGCCGTTGCTGTTCAACCTGTACTTCGCGCACGTCGATCGCGCCGAAGTCGGCTCGGAGGAAAGCGACGACTGATCGCTCGCCGCGAGCCTTGTTCGGAACACCAGAGACGCGACACCATTCGGGTGTCGCGTCTTTTCGTTGGGGCCCGGGTCGGTCCACACCGCGCTGCGGATAGGCTCGGGTATGCGCGACCCGCACCGCATCCTGGGTGTCCCTCCCGACGCGACCCGCGAGGAAGTACGCCGGGCGTACCGAGCGTTGGCGCGCGCCCACCATCCGGACGCGACCGGGGGGGCGGCCTCAGGCGATCGATTCGCCGAGATTTCCGCGGCGTACGAGCAGATGCTCAAGCGCGCCGATGGATTCGGCCGGACGGCTCACCCGTCCGCTCCGGGACGCACGCCCGATCCACGCGCCGCTGATCCCGAGGAGGCGGGCGAGGTATACGACTCGTTCTTTTCAAGCGGGTCCGCGCGAGCGAGCGCGGGCCCGCGTTCCGTCCGTGGCGGGCGTCTCCCGTTCACGCGGTGCCCCGGCACGCTCGACCTGGAGTTGGAGTTGCCGATCTCTGCCGCCGAGGCGGCTTCCGGTGCCGTGGTCTCCGTGCCGGCAGGCCGTGCCCGGGTCGAGATCACGATCCCGCCCGGCGCCGTCACGGGCGGAACGGTCCGTGTGCCGGGTTCGGGGATGCGGGCCCAAGCAGGCAAGTCGGGAGATCTCGTCGTCCGGTTCCGTGTGGTGCCCGGTTCGGGAGACCCGCTCGATCTGGGTTCCAGCCCCCGGGGTTCGGATGGCGCCGGTTGACGCGACGGGAAGTCCGCGCGACACTTCATCGGTCGCTCCGTGGCGGCCGGGAGGACGGGCGTGCTCAAGCAGCGTCATCAACTGTTCGTCACACTCTTCGCCGGTGCCGACGCCGCCGCGATCGGCGTGGCGTCGGTCACGGCGCTGCTGCTGCGTGAGTGGTTCTTCACCGAGCCTCTTCCTGCCAGCCTGACCGGGTTGGTCCGGGCATCGCTGATCGCGCTGTCGATCCCGGTCACGCTGGCGACGCTGGCCGCCTGCGGGCTCTACAAACCACGCCGCGATCGCTCGGTCTGGGGAGAACTCTGGATGGTGCTCCGCGCCGGGCTGATCTCGGTTGGCACCGTCGTTGTGGCGCTGTGGGCGATCGGCAGCGAGCAACTCGCGCCCGTCGGACTGGGGTCGAATCCCTCCCCAGAACTGTTCGGTGTCCCGGTGACCGACCCGGCGCGGTTCCAACTCGGATTGCTTGCGGCCCTGATCCCCCTGGCCGTGGGGTCCCAGCGGGCGGCGCTCCGCTTGCTGCTCCGCGGTCTGCGTCGGCGCGGCTGGAACATGCGCCATGTGGCCGTGCTCGGCACAGGGCGGCTCGGTCAGATCACCGCCCAGACGCTCTCCCGGAACGCCTGGACGGGCATCCGCGTCGCGTACCTCGTCAGCCACCACCGAGCGACGCGCCACGCCGAGCGTGCCGGGGTGCCGGTGCGGGGCGGCTTGGACGACCTCGATCGGATCCTCGAAGAGCACCCGGTCGATGCGCTCTACGTCGCGGTGCCCGGCTCGATGGGTTCGGAGATGGGCGGGCTGCTGCGCCGGCTCGAACGCCACGCGATCGATGTCCGCATCGTCCCTGACGTGCAGCCGCGCTACCTCCCGGTCAACATGGCGGTCTCGGAACTCGAAGGCATGCCCATCCTCAGCTACCGCGAGTCCCCGCTGGCCGGGGTCGGTGGGGTGTTCAAACGCTGCACCGACATCGCTGGCGGATCCGTCGCGCTGGTTGTGTTCTCGCCCGTGATGCTGCTGATCGCTTTGCTCGTCCGGTTGGACTCCCCGGGCCCGGTGATCTTCCGCCAGACCCGCGTGAGCCTCGGGGGCGAGGTGTTCCAGATCTTCAAGTTCCGCACGATGCGTTCCGTCGGGCAGGAGCAGGCGGAGCCGGGGTGGACCGAGCGGGGCGACCGACGGATCACCAAAATTGGGGGGGTTCTTCGCAGGACCAGCCTCGACGAGCTGCCCCAGCTCTTCAACGTGCTCCGCGGGGAGATGGCGCTGGTCGGCCCGCGCCCCGAGCGCCCGGAACTGATCGATCGGTTCCGGGAGGATTGGCGGGGATACATGCTCCGCCAGCACGTGAAGGCGGGCATGACCGGATGGGCCCAGGTCCACGGTTATCGGGGCGATTCCTCCCTGCGCAAACGCCTGCAGTACGACCTGTTCTACATCCGTAACTGGTCTTTGTGGCTAGACTTGCGCATCTTGGCCCTGACGGTGATCCGCGGCTTTGTTCACAAGAACGCGATCTGACGCGAAGAGGTCGGGCGGGAAGTAGCCTCCGAGGTTGCAATCCGGCCGCCAAGACTGTATAAATACCCCTTCTCTCGGGAGGTCTTTTCTGGAGCCGAAAAGGCTCCTCATCGGAACCGAGGGCGGATCGTTCGCGAATATGAATCGGACCACCCCAACGGGGCGGGTCTGCAAGCCGACACGGGTGTCCTTGGACGATGCCCCGGCAAGCAAGTGGGACACTACGGAGGTCATCGTGAAGAAGAACAAAGCATTCACGCTTATCGAGTTGCTCGTGGTCATCGCGATCATCGCGCTCTTGATCGGCATCCTGCTCCCGGCGATCGGGAAGGCCCGCGACACGGCCAAGAACGTGCTCTCCCAGAGCCGCATGCGTCAGCTCGCCCTGGGCGCGAACTCCTACGCCGCGGACAACAACGACCTCCTGTTCTCCTACGGCAACCGCCCGCGGGTCAACAGCCGGGTCGAAGTTGACTTGTCCTGCGCCCAGGACGGTTCCGTCATGCAGGTCGTGCGAGACGATGTCGATTTCGCCGGCGCACAGCAGACCGCGATCCTCCGGCGCGTGACGGGGCGTTGCGAGGGGTCGCCGAATGAGATCGAGTACAACAACGATCGGCTGTGGCACCGGCGCTGGAGCCACGTGATCCTGCTCGACTACCTGACCACGACGCAGCCCGAGCCCATCGCCGCGTCCCCCTTCGACAAGAACCAGCTCGACTGGCAGGCCGATCAGCTCGAGTTCCGCCAGGGCAGCACCGTTCCTTACGCGAACGGCACCCCGAACGGCGTGGATGCCGACGGCCGATGGAACAACGACGGCGTGCGTCAGCGCTGGGCCTTCGCCTCGAGCTACCAGACCGTCCCCGCCCACTGGAACAGTGACGGAATCAACACGCCCACCTACCACCCGGTCGCTGACACCCCGCACCTGTTCAGAAGCAACGGCGGGCAGGGTGTGAACTTCGTCCGTCTCGGCGGCCGCAAGTTCTCCCAGGTCGCGTTCCCCGCGGGCAAGGTCTTCCAGTTCGAGGAGTTCGACCGTCTCGGGAACCGTCAGGGCCTCGCCTGGATGTACCCCCAGGCCCAGTGCAACCTGAGCTTCTACGACGGTTCGGTCCGTCGTCTGGCGAGTTCGGAAGCCAACCCCGGCTGGAACCCGGATCAGCCCGACCAGGCGTGGCTCCAGACCTACCTGCCGCTGGATACCTTCCCGGGCACGGTGGGTGATCCCAACGCCCGCTACTGCCAGCGCTACCGCTGGACCCGTCACGGGCTCCGCGGCGTGGACTACGGGGGCAAAGAAGTCGGGCTCCCGCAGAACCTCCGCCCGCAGGAAAGCATTGAGTGCGTGGACTGATGATCCCCCACCGGATGTGACTTTCAGCGGGAGCCGGTTCAAACCGGCTCCCGTTCTCCTTTCTGGCCGATGACGATCTTGTGCGTCGCCGGCAACCAAATCGGCCAGCCAACGGCGTCGGGAGGTCTCGGATGCCATCGTTTCATGGGAAGCCAATCGCCCCCCGCCGGGCGTTCACGCTGATCGAGTTGCTCGTGGTCATCGCGATCATCGCGCTGCTGGTCGGGATCCTGCTGCCCGCGATCGGCAAGGCCCGCGAGTCGGCCCGCAAGGCGATCTGTCTCTCGAACTTCCGCCAACTGGGCATCGCCCAGGCGGGGTATCAGAACGACTTCAAGGATTTCTTGCCCGCGTACTCGTGGCAGCCCGGCCCGACGGGGAGCCAGTTCGATGACCTGGCGTTCGCTCGCAACGTCGACGAAGCGCCGCGGATGCAGGCGACGGACATCATCCGGCGCCGGACCTACCTCAAGGACATGGAGGTCCCGCCGAACCGGCTTCCCCACCGTGAGTTCACGCACCTGGTGATGATCGACTACCTGTCGCTCAACCTTCCCGAACAGATCGTGGCGTGTCCGTCGGACCGCCAGCGCCAGCAATGGCAGGCCGATCCGCAGAACGATCGGACCAACGTGCCCAACGACGGGCAGTGGGAGCAGTTCTACGACTGGTGGTGGTTCAGTTCGACCTACCAGGTCGTGCCCGCGTCTTGGGCCCCGGACATGGGCTCGCCCCGGAGCCGGACCGTCGAGCAGAGCCCGGGCGATCACAACTGGTTCAACGGAGCGCCGCTGGACCGGCTCGGCAAACGCAAGGCGTTCGAGGTGTCGTATCCAGCCCAGAAGGCGTTCATGTTCGAGTTCTACGATTATCACAGCACGCGGAACGGGATGTTCTACGCCTACGACCAGGCGTCGCCCAATCTGCTGATGTTCGACTCGTCGGCCAAGTTCGTCCGGACGACCGACATCAACCCGGGGTTCCGCCCCAACCGCCCGGAACTGCCGGAGCCGACGACCTCACGGTACATCGCGCAGGACTTCGAGCCCCCGACGATCGGGGATCGCCGGGATCGCCTGACCATGCGGGTCCGCTGGACGCGTGGGGGGCTCAAGGGCATCGACATCGGAGGACGCGAGATCTCGACGGGGCAGCCCATCGTCAGACCGTAGCCCGCGCCCCGCCCCGCCCCGCCCCCCGGGTCGGATCGCGACGATGCCCCCGTCGATGCGCTGTGGGGAGTCACAAAGGCCGAGGGCAAGCGTCCGGGATTCCCCCTCGGTCAGAGGCGGTTGGCCGACGCCATCCGATCCAATAAAAAACCCCGCCGGTTGGGCCGGCGGGGCTGCTCGTGTTTGGTGATCGAGATTTGGTCATCGAGAGATGATCAGGGGCGACGAGTGTTGCGGAGTTCCTGCATACGGATCTCGATCTCGGTCTCCCAGTAGTCGACCTCGATGACCTGCTCGAACGAGCTGGTGATCGCGTCCATGCTCAGCTCCTCGGCCTTACGCAGGAAGGATTTGTATCGCCCGAGCTGGCGACGCATGTTCTGGAGCGCCGCACCGGAGCCTCGGATGGAGTTGCGGGCGGCCCAGACGTCCTGCTCGCGGTAGAACGAGATGATGGTGCCGAGCAGCTTGCTGCGGAGGTCCTTGCACTTGTCGTTGGCTTTGTTGGCGATCTCGGTGGGCTCGTCCACGACGTGATCCCAGTCGATGATCCCCTGGACCTCGGTGAAGGCGTCCATCGAGCGGTCATCGATGGAGGTGACGATGCCATACTTGGCGGCGTCATCGGTGGTGATGGTCAGGACGGTGTCGGGGCCGTCGATCGTCTCGTAGTCGCCTTCGGCGGGGATCTCGTCGGTCAGCACCCACTCGCCGCCGCGTCGGACCGCGTAGACGGCCGCTTCTGACAGCATCATCGCATGCACGAGGTAGGGGGAGTGCCCGTTGGCTTCCGCGGACGCGGCGAGTTTGGCGGCCATGATCGATGTCATCTTCTTGTCGACCTCGGCCGAGCCCGTGCCGTCTCGTCGGAACACCACCGCTCCGCCGAACGTGGCGCCCGGAGCCATGGTGATGGTGTCGCAGAAGAACGAGGGCCAGATCGTCGCGGAGATCGCGTGCTCGATGAGGGCGTGGTAGGTGAACTGATCGGCGTAGTCGGCCATGACCTCGACGATCTCTTCCGCCGCCCAGACCTCGCCGCCGGGCGAGTTCATGCGGAACACCACATCGGTCACGCCCTGTTCGGCACCCCACTCGAGGGTGTTCTTGACCGAAAGCGGGTAGATGTCCTGGCCGAACGTGCCCTCCATGGGCACTTCCATGATCAGGTCGTAGCCATCGCGCTTCAGTACGACCGGGGCCGGGGGTTCGTCTTGCTTGTCTCGACGGCCCCCGATGGTGGGGATCGTGGGACGATCATCGGAGTCCACCGCGGGTGTGCTCGATGGTGTCTCGCCACGGACGATGGACTTGACCTCACGCCGATCCACGCGGATGCGGGTGCGGATGCCGCTGATCTCGGTATCGATCACGACCTCGCGTCTGGTCTGGGACACGATGATTCCCGTGTAGACGGTGCCGTCGCGGAGGACGACCTCATCTCCGAGCGCGGTGGAGGCGCTCAGGCCCATGACCCCGCCCGCGATGATCGCGAGTGCTGCGTTACGGAACGTCGAAAAAGCCATGGAATCCTCCGGAAAACTGGGGGGAACCCTCCAGCGTGCTGCTGGACAGCATACTGCCGGAAACGGGGTGTGTGGCAGGATGTTGCGAAATATTGGCGTTAGGATCTCCCGTGGATCGCTACCCGGTCATCGTGGTTGGAGGCGGGCACGCGGGCGTGGAAGCCGCGTGGGCGGCGGCGAATGCGCTGGGTCGCCCCGGCTCGGTCTGCCTTCTGACCATGCGTGCCGATAAGGTCGGAGCGTTGAGTTGCAACCCAGCGATCGGCGGTCTGGCCAAGGGGCAACTGGTCCGCGAGATCGATGCTCTGGGCGGGCTGATGGGCCTGGCCGCGGACGCGACCGGGATCCAGTTCAAGATGCTGAACACCTCGAAAGGGCCGGCTGTCCACGGGCCCCGGTGCCAGTCCGACAAGGTTCTCTACCCCAGGGCCGTGCAGGCCCTTCTCGGGGCCCGCCCGGAGATCCGCGTGGTCGAGGGCAGCGTCGAGGGGTTCCTGCTCGAGCGGGGCCCCGGAGGGCGCCGGCGGGTGGTGGGGGTCCGTTCCGTCGGCGCAGACGGGGTCGAGCGCTCCATCGGGGGCGATTCGGTCGTGCTGACGACCGGCACGTTCATGCGTGGCTTGATGCACACCGGGGAGGTGAAGACCCGGGGCGGGCGTCACGGGGAGGGCTCGGCAGAGGGGATCTCCGATGCGCTGCGGGGGCTCGGGCTCGAGCTGGGGCGTCTGCGGACCGGCACCCCGCCGCGGATCAGCCGATCGTCGATCGACTGGGAGTCGTTGCCGATCGAGCCCGGCGATCCGGAACCGGTGCCTTTCTCGGATCTGTCCCCGCCGGGGCACGCGTCCGGCTGGGCGCTGGGGGGGCTGGTGTGTGACCGCTTCCCGCTGCTGGCGCAGCTGGAGTGCCGCCAGACCACGACGCACGAATCGGCGCACGAGTTGATCCGTCGGAACCTGCATCGGGCGCCGATGCACACGGGCGAGTTGGCCGACGGGCCGCGCTACTGCCCATCGATCGAGGACAAGGCGACGCGTTTCGCCGACCGGACCTCGCACGGGGTGTTCCTCGAGCCCGAGTCGCTGGGCTCGGATTCGATCTATTGCAACGGGATCGCGACGTCGCTGCCCGCGGATGTCCAAGACGTGGTCGTGCACACGATGCCGGGGTGCGAACGAGCCGAGGTTCTCCGGTGGGGGTACGCGGTCGAGTACGACATGGTCCGCCCGCACCAGATCGATGCGACGTGCCGGGTGCGATCGTTGGACGGGCTGTACCTGGCGGGTCAGATCAATGGCACGAGCGGGTACGAAGAGGCGGCGGCCCAGGGTTGGGTCGCGGGCGTGAACGCCGCGATGGCGTATCTCGGCGAGGAGCGGGTCGTGCTGGGTCGCGATCAGGCCTACATCGGTGTGCTCATGGACGACCTGGTGACCAAGACCCCGGTCGAGCCGTATCGCATGTTCACCAGCCGGGCCGAGCACCGCCTGATGCTGCGTGCGGACAACTCGGCCGATCGGCTGACGCCGGTCGCGGAGCGCTTGGGCCTGCTCGAGCATCACGAACTCGGACGGGTTCGTGCCGGGCTGGCCCGCGAGCGTGACGCCCGCCTGGAGGTGGGGCGCGAGGCGATGCGGTCGACGCGATCGGGGCAGAAACGGGTCTGGGATCGTTGTCGGGAGGCGTCGTTCGGTGCCGACGCACTCGGCGAGGCGTTGCGTGCTGCGGGGGTATCGCTGGCCGGGGGTGTCGTGAAGACGCTGCACGCCGAATCGCGGTACGAACCCTACATCGAGCGTGAGCTGAGCGAGATCAGGCGTCGGCGGGATCACGAGCACAAGCCCGTCCCGGATTGGATCGATTTCGAGTCGCTGACCGATCTGCGCACCGAGGCCCGGGTCGCGCTGAGCCGGTACCGCCCCGAGACGCTCGGGCAGGCGTCCCGGCTCGAGGGCATCACGCCGGCGGACCTAACCTTGTTGCGTGTGATGGTCGAGCGGGCTCGTCGAGAGCGTGCGGCCGGCCCGAGCCAGGACTGAGCCGCCCGTGGGGGCGTGGGAGCAACCGGTTGATGACGGACACGGCATCGGTGCTAACGCTGGCTGCCGGGGGCGGCGGCGGGGAAGCACAGCTCAACCTGCTGCTCATTTTGGCGTGCGCGGGCGTGATCACGCTCGTCCTCTCGCGGCTCCGTGTGGCGGCGATCCCCGCCTATCTGCTCGCGGGCATCGCGATCGGTCCGAGCGGCGTGGGGCTGGTGTCGTCGCCCGAGGGCGTCGAGCAGATCGGTCAGATGGCGCTCATCGTGCTGATGTTCTCGATCGGTATGCACCTCGATGCCTCGGCGATCCGCCAGGGGGCGGTGACGATCATCACCATCGGGTTAGTGACGACGCTGGCGAGCATGCTCGTCATCTGGGGCATGCTCTCCCTCTTCGGGATGCCCGTTCGTGGCGCGCTGGCCGCCGCGATGGGGCTGTCGATGTCGTCAACCGCGGTGGTCATGCGCCTCTACACGCAACGCCGGGAGTTGCAGTCCGCGGCGGGGCGGTCGGCGCTGGGCATCCTGCTGGTCCAGGACCTGTTGGTGATCGCGTTCCTGGCGGTGCTGCCCGTGCTCGCCGACGGGGGCGTTCCTGATCCGACGGTGGCGGGGTCCGCCGAGGGCATCGCCCAAGCCGCCGATCCGACGACATGGATCGATCGCACCGGTCAGGTGCTCTTCGCGATCGGCGCGATCGCGGCGCTCATCGTGGGCGGCAGGCTGCTGATCCCCAGGCTCCTCCGCGAGGCGGCGCGGATCGCCGGCGGGGAGGTCATGCTCGTGCTGACGGCCGCGGTGGGTCTCGGCGCCGCGACGCTGACCGGGTGGCTCGGGCTCAGCGCCGAACTCGGGGCGTTCATCGCGGGCTTCCTGCTCTCGGGCACACCGTTCCGTCACCAACTCGCCGGGCAGTTGGCGCCGGTGCGTGATCTGTTTATGGCGATCTTCTTCACGGCGATCGGGCTCCAGGTGGACATCGTGTCCATCATGCCGTCCTGGTGGATCATCCCGCTCGGAACGGCCGGGCTGATCCTCTTCAAGTTCCTGATCATCGGCGGCACGTCGTGGCTGGTCGGGGTCGAGGGTGGGCTGTCGGCGCGGGTCGGTGCGTCGCTCGCGCAGGCGGGCGAGTTCTCTCTGGTTGTCTTCTCGGTCGCGATCGCGCTCGGGTTGCTCAGCGTTGATCAGGGGTCTTTCCTGGTCGGCATCGTGATCGCTTCCCTGATCATGACCCCGGGTTTGATGGGCCTCGGGACGCGGATCGCGCCGCTCGCGCAGCGGATCGGCACCCCGCCCTGGCGGCGTGGTGAGGAGCCGGCGATCGCGGGCGGGGAGGGATCCACCCCGGAGGGGGCGGTCATCGTCGCGGGGTTTGGCGTTGTGGGGAGGACATGCGTCGAACGGCTAGAGTGGGCCGGCGCCAGCGTGGTGCTCGTCGAACTCAACCCGACGACCGTGCGTGATCAGACGGCTGCGGGTCGCACCGTCGTGTTCGGGGACATCTCGAATCCGGATGTTCTCGAATCCGCGGGCATCTCGCACGCGGCGGCGGTGGTGCTCGCCGTGCTCGATTCGGACGCGACCATGCGGGCGGTGCGCACGATCCGTTCGGTGCGGAGCGACGTCCACATCGCCGTGCGTGTCGGGATGATGAATCGGGCGGAGACCGTGCGGACGCTCGGTGCCGATCTGATCGTGGTCGAGGAGGAGGTCGCGGCCGCCGCGCTCGCTCAGCAGGTCCTGGCCCGCTGTGACCCGGCCGGTGTGTCCGAGCAGCGTCAGCAGGACGCCGCCGACGAGTTGGAAGATGCCATCGCAGAGGAAGCGCGGGTTTGAGCCAGTGCGTCAGGCGCTCTGCCCGGAATCCCCGCCGATCATGCGGAGCTCGTCACGCAGGATCGCGGCGAGCTCGTAGTTCTCGGCGCCGATCGCGGCTTCGAGTCGCTGGCGGAGCTCGGCCTTCTGAGAGAGCGGGAGCTTGGGCACCAACGCCTCGCGCATCTCGCGGAGCATCGAGACCTCTCCGGATTGTTCGAACGCTTCCGGAGCATCCTGCTCGGTGTAGTACTGGCGCAGCGCCTCGATGCCCTCGTCGATCGCGAACGCTGCGGCTTTGGGCTCCTCGTCACGCAACGCCATGCTCGCCAGCGCCCGCGCTCGCATCATCATGACGTACGGTCGGTTCTGCTCCATCGAGCGCCGGTCTTCTTCGGTCGCCGCGTGCTCGGCGATCAGATCCAGCACGCGCAGGTTGCGGGAGGTATCGCGTGCGACTCCCTCGTAATCCTCGAGCACGAGCAGCGCGATGTAGCGGTGGTAATACTGCACCGCTTCCTCTCGGATCAGGCGGCAGTCTTCCGGCGTCAGCACGTGGAGTGCCGGTTCGTCGGCGTCTTCATCCCCACCCGCGAGGTCTCCCTCGTCGCCCTCGGGCGTCCCGCCGAGTTGCGAGGCCATCCGGAGCTCGTCGATGCGGGCCTCGTGGAGTTCCAGGAGGCTGTCGAAGCCGTCGGGGCGTTGGCCGTCGGGGCGCCCGTCGACGAGCATCTGGAGCAGTCCCAGGTCGAGCCGGACCTGGATCCGTGGTTCTCCGTCCTTGCCCTGGATGAGCCGGACGTTGATTTGGCCCGGTTGGAAGGGCCATTCGGCGAGGATTTCGGTCAGGTCGCGGTCCAACGCTGGGGGCTCCGGGTCGAGGGGCGGCATTCTGGCGCGTGTTCTCGGCCCGTGCCACCGATTTTCCGGGTGGGCCGATCACATTGTTCAAATTGTCGGTTCACCCGCCCAGCCCCCACAATCCGAAGCCGCCGAAGTCAACCCAATCGCGGAAAATCCCCGTCCTTCAGGGGGTTTCTTCTTCGGCCGATGGAACTCTTTGCGTAGAATCGCGAACCGTAAGGGTCAGGCTTTGTCTTGGCTTGTCTTCTTTCTAGCGGCGCTCGCCGCAGAGAGGTGGGTAGGAATGAGTGAGAGAAGTGTTCGTGGTTCGCGTGCGCCCGCAGTCAGGGGCGGCGTCAAATCATCCATCCAGGTTTATCTGCAGGATATCAACCGCTATCCGCTGCTTACGGCGGACGAAGAGCGGGAGCTTGGCTGGGCCATCATCAACGATCAATGCCCCGAAGCCCGCGAGCGGATGATCCGTTCGAACCTGCGGTTGGTGGTGTCGATCGCGAAGAACTACAACAACCGCGGGCTGCCGCTGACCGACCTCATCGAGGAAGGCAACATCGGGCTGATGCGCGCGGTCGAGGGGTTCGATCCGGCGCAGGGCGCTCGGTTCAGCACGTACGCCAGTTGGTGGATCAAGCAGGGCATCAAGCGTGCCCTGATCAATGCCAACCAGCCGATCCACATCCCCGCGTACATGGTCGAGCTGATCGCGAAGTGGAAGATGCACTCGCGTCGTCTCGAGGCCGAGACCGGGGCTCCACCCAGCATGGAGCAGTTGGCCGAGGCGATGGACCTGCCGCTCAAGAAGGTCAAGATCATCAAGCGTGCGGTCAAGGCGTTCCACGCCCCGAGCCAGGCGCCCAGCGACGGCGACGGCGGCCTGATGCAGCTTGGCGAGCTCATCGCCGACAGCCGTGTCGGAACCCCAGACGAACGCACGCTCCAGAGCGAAGAGCTCGAGACGCTCCGGAGGCTGATGGAAACGATCGACGAGCGCGAGGCGTTGATCCTCAGGTTGCGTTTCGGGCTCGACGGTCAGGAGCCGCTGACGCTCAAGGAGATCGCCAGCGACGTGGGCATCTCGCGTGAGCGTGTCCGCCAGATCGTTGAAGAATCGCTCGCCCGGCTGAACGAGCGTCTCAACGATGCCAAGCCCAGCCGGTTCTTCCGGCGCGATGATATCTTCGAGGATCTCGACGAAGGGCGGGCGGACAACGCGGCTTCGCGTCGCGCCTCGTCCAGCCGCTCGGCCGCGGGCTGATCCCGGCTGCCCGGTCGGTGATTGCCGGCCGACGATCCCGTTCGAGCCACGCGGGCCCCCGTTGATGCGGGGGCC
>DIYM01000067.1 GCA_002429045.1 Phycisphaerales bacterium UBA6054 | reverse complement strand
CGCGGTAGGCGAGCCCGTCGGCGACGTCGTCACGCCACCGCGTCGCGCAGCGGTCGATGGGGTTGTTTGTCTTCAGGGGCACGATCCGCCCGTTCTCGATCCGCTCCTTCGGGTGGTTCCGCAGAGAGCACGACACGTCCCGCCCGTCTCGGATGACGTGGACGAACCGGGCGTTGGGGTACCATGTCAGGATCGGCCCGACGGCCCGGATGTTGTTGGGCGTCTTCTCGACCCAGCGCCGCTTGCCCTCCTGACGCAGGAACCGTTCCGAGAACCGGTCGGCGAACCGGATCAGGTTCGGGCACGATGCCTGGAGGTCGATCAGCTCGTCGCGGTCGATCCCCCAGGGTGCGGCGATGTTGTCCACGCTGAAGGGCAGCCCGAACAGGCTCGTCTCCGGGCCGCAGGCGAGCCCGGGATGCCGGTTGAGGACCTCCTTGAACAGCGTCGTGCCCGAGCGTCCGCATCCTCCGATGAAGATCGCGTGCTGCTCGGAGCGTGCCGATGGGTCGTACCAGCCCCCCGCTCGCAGCCGCGCGTCGCGACGCCAGCGTTGTCGCTGGCGGAGCCGTCGCTTGAGATGCCGGGGTGAGGGGAGCATCTTGGCTCTATCGGCTATCGGCGGGCTGGGTCTGTGCGACTTCCCCGGCGGCCGGGCGGTTCCGCTGGAGCACGCGGTCGAGCCAGAGCGCGATCTGCACGGCGATATGGTTGGTGTTGGAGGGCAGGTCGTCCTGATACGCCCCGATCATGACACCGCCCCCGCGTCCGATGATCGCGTCGAGAAACCGCGTCGCGTCGGAGTCGGCGAGCGATCGGCGGGCCCGGGCCCATTCGGGCGCACGCTGCTGCATCACCCTCGGGTCGACCCAGCTGGTATCGACCGCGTTCCACGGGGCGTCGTCGCCCTGCGAAGCCTGCGCGGTCCCGGGGCGCACGGTGCGCTGGCGCTTGGCACGCCGGACGTCGGCGTCGGACGCGTCGATCGGGAGCCCCGTGTTGGCGTTCTCGACCTCGACGAGGGGCCCGCACACGTCCGCGATGGCCCCGTTCGCCGGCACGCCGCCCAGTCGGGCCTCGAGCGAGAGGTCCGAGGCGACCTCGATGATCGCCGTGTGGGCGAACAGCGTGTCGGCGACCATGATCCGGGCGTTGCCCAGCGTGTGCGCCGAGTCGTCCTGCCTGCTGCAAGGCCAGAACCGATGCCACACCGCGCCGGTCCTCGGACGGATCCGCTGCACGTTGGCCAGACGTTCGGCCCGGCGTGCTCGCACCGCGCGGCGCAGCGGTTCGGTGAGCATCGGCTCGAGCCGGGCCCGCCCGGTCGTGTGCCCCGGCGGCGAAACGGGCAGTGGGCGGCGTAGCCCGGGGATCGCCTGGCGCACCCGCTGCTTGACGCCGGCGCGCCGGAGCCTGGCGCGCGTCGTGATGTCCACGAAGTGGTCTTTGAGCATCGTGTCGCTCAGCTGCCCGCCGATCACCACATCGAACCGGTCCGCCAGCCCGTTGTCCGCGACACCGAGCCCGTGGCAGTTCCCGCGCAGCTCGCACCCCAGCAACGCCGGCCCACGCCCGAGCAACCCCGGGAAGTAGCCCTCGTCGCGCACGACCAACTCGTGCCGGCACCCGCCCGCTTGGGCGACCCGTGCCGCGACGCGGGTCTCGTTGTTCTCGCGGGTGACATAGGTCAGCCCCGTGACCGCGGAGGGATCGCCCGTCGCGGCCAGCACCGAGCCGAGCACGGCCCGCGAGTCCGCGCCCCCGCTCAGCAGCACGCCGATGCGCTCGCAGCCGCGTGTCAGATCGCGCCCCGCCTCGAGCATCGCGTCCCGCACCCGGGCGCGCATGGTGCTCGCGGGTGGGAACTCCGTCGGCTCGACCGGCTCCCACAGCACCCGGGTGGATACGTCCCCGTCGGGAGCGGAGACAGAGGTGAAAGACGCCGGGGGCAGCTCGCGCATCGTCTCGCGTGTGGTGTACGGGAACGTGATGTCGTTGTGCACGAGCAACTCGGCGACCGACACCGCATCGATCCGGTCGTCGGTGCCCGACACCGACGCGACGGTCTCGGCGTGGGTGCCGATCGCCCGGACCGCGCCGCGACGGTCCCGCCCGATGTACACGGGCCGGAATCCCATCCGGTCGGTCAGGATGCGGCAGGCGCGGGCGTCGAACTCGAACGCCGCGAACATCCCGGACAGGCTTTCGGAGATCTCGGAGGGCGCACTCCCGAGCCCGCCGGCGCGCTGCACGAAGGTCTCGGGCGACATCGGGCCGGACGGGACCGACCCGCGAACGACGGGACGGCCCACGAACACCGGGCGTCCATCGCCGATCGGGGGAGCGGGCGCACCGAATGTTGTTTGCACGAACACCGCGCCCCAGGCGGTGTCGCTCCGATCGACGCGCGAGCCTTCCAGCCCCGGGCGATCGCGGAGCAGCGCCGCGGGATCACACGTCGGGGTGTCCCCCAGCACCACAATCAGATCGGAGATGTGGGGTGTCGGGTCGGTCATCGGCTGCTGACTGTACCATCGGCGACGCGGTGCGGCGGGTGCAGGATGGTGCGGCGGGACGCCCGGAACGCCACGGGCTCCCTGGGAGTATGAAGCTTGGCGGGTCCCGTAAAATTCTATTGACGGGCAAGCTGGGCACTTTTAACCTCTTAGAAGCTGCTCACGGTGCCGTTTGGACCGCCCCGGCTTGTGAGAAAGAGGGGGCTCGACCAGCGATTCGGAAACCTGCGTCTCGTCCCTGGGGGGACGGGCGGCGTTGTGCCCTTGCTGTGTGGGCGGGGCGAGGTGAGAGAAAGGAGAAATGGTATGAGAAGTCAGTTTTCATTGGCGGTTGTCGCTGCGGCGCTGACCGCGTCCGGGGCCGCGCTCGCCGCGGACTACGACGAGTCGGTGGACGGGGACCTCGGCAATCTCGCCGACGGCCCGACGTTCTTCGATGTCGATCTCGGCGTCAACTCGGTCAGCGGTACGGTGGGGCTGGGCACCGGTCTCGACGAGGACTTCATCGCGTTCACGATCGGCGCGGGTCAGGCAGTCTCGGCGATCACGCTGACCAGCTTCGTCCCCGCGAACGGCAACACCTCGACGGGGTTCCGTCTGTACACCGACCAGGGCGACGGCTTCTTCCAGGCGTCGGCCGGCACGATGACCACCGCCGATGTCGGGACCGACTACCTGACCGTCTGGGATCTCTCGGACGTGGGCGGCTCGGCGCCGCTGGGGCCCGGGACCTATGGCGTCTTGCTCGCCGAGTTCACCGCGGATCAGCAGTACTCGTTCGACATCACGGTCATCCCGGCCCCGACCTCGGCCGCGCTGCTGGGCCTGGGCGGCTTGGTGATGGCCCGCCGTCGTCGCTGATCGATTCAATCGTCGATTCTCAGATGGAGCAGCCCACTCGGATGAGTGGGCTGTTTCTCTGCCCCTTGGGTGTGAAGCAAGATCCACACGGGCGAGTCCCTGGAGTGCGCCCCATGGCGAAGGAAATCGGGCAGTCTGCCCTGATCGCGTCCATCGAAACGGACGAGCCCGGCAATGCCGGGTCGCGAGGATGCCCGAGAGCTTGAGGATTCAATCCTGGATCAGCAGGCGCTTGTAGGCGGCCGCGATCTCCGGAAATGCATCTTCGATCTGGTCGTAGAACCGAACCGAGTTGCCGGTTTGAACTCTGAAACTCTTCGCTCCCTTTGTGAGTCTGTCGATCTCTTCGAGCATCTCAAGGCATGTCTCGACCGCATCGCCCGAGGCTTGGCGTGCCCGAGCTTTGCCTGCCAGCATCACACTCGTATTGAGCTTAGAGACGATGCGCCCGAGTTCGTCTTCCCGTATCCGAGCCAGCTCAACGCGTTCGATAAGAGCATCCCATTCGACGGCTTCGGCATCCGTGGGATCCAAGAGGAGGATGGTGTTCACGGCCCGCTCAAACAGCATGTAGCCCATCCCGGCGTCATCGACGTGTGCTCTCGCGGCGCCTTTGGCTTCTCCGAGCATCTCGGCTTTGCTAGATTCCCACTGCGCCGCGATCGCTTTGTCGTGAGGAACAAGCTTGACCGCCTTCAAGAACGCGTCTTGCGCGGGCGACGGCCATCCGTCGGCGATTTCTTCGAGTGCGGTATCGATGAGTCGATTGACTTGGGCGTAAACCGTGTCGTGCCTCTCGGTTGCTTCAAGCAAGACCGAAGTGATCAATGGGTGTTTCGGGTCCATCGATGCAGCGAGCTTCGCCGCACGGACCGCCTGTTTGTAGTTTCGATCGGATAGGTGTTGGTCAACCCGCTGCCTGATCGAATCATGCCAGATCGCTCGATCCGACTCGACCTGGGCGATCAATGCTTGGAGATCGGCGTCGCTCAGGTCTTCGGGGGCCGCGCCGGCGATGATCTCGCTGGCATCGCCGTATCGCTGCTCTTCATGGGCGGCGACGATCCGATTCCGCAGCGTTCGCACCCTCATCGCCGCGTCACGGTCGGCCTGTGACTCGAGTGCCTGAGCAACACCAGCACGGACGTCGGATTCGCTCGCTCCGAGTGCGAAGTTGGTTTGGTTGCCACCGACGACGGACCCCTGGACGGTCGACCCGCTCACGATGACTTGGTTCGCCTGTTCAGCTGCTGGCGGGTGCGAGCGTTGAGACATGAGACCATCGAAGGCGCCGAGCTTCCAGAGCACTCCACCGCCGACAAGCAGGCCCGCCGAACAGGTTCCGAGTTTGCCAATGCGGTTCATGCGGCGGTTCCTTGCGGGATGTGCCGGAGAAGCCGTTGGTGCGACTCCGCCTGACTTCGGTCAGAGCCTACCGTTTGAATGGAGCCGGGGGGAATCGAACCCCCGTCCCGAGATAGTCAGCAAGATGCTTCTACGCGTGTAGTCGATCGTTTGATCTCGGCGTCACACCGGGGATCGACACCCTGTGCTTCGGCCCAGCCGCTTGAAACCTCCTCGCCAGCGCGCCAAGAGGCGCCACGCGCTGACCAGCCCGATGATCGTGATCTGCCCGCCCCATCGGGCGTCAGGCGGGAGATCCGTGGCTTTATTAAGCCGCGAGTGCGAACTGCGGTTCGGCAGTTATGGGTTGCGTGCTTTTTACGAGGCCGGCACGCCCCTCGACGCGCGACACCAAGCCTTCCCTATCCGGTCGAATGCCATATCGGCCCCAGCATGCGAAAGAGGTCGACTCGCCAGCCCTGTCGGAGCCGGCTCGTCGGTGATCCTACGCAGCACGCCGGCGTGGGTTCTCGGGCGATCCGCGCCCGGCCGGGGCGCCCGCCCGTGCCTTCTGGTTGGCCCCGCCGCCGGCGCGAGGGGGTGCTCGGCCCTCCAGAAAGCGGACAGGGCGATCCATTTGCGAAACTTTGTTTCAGGCTCCGGGTTTTTGGGGTAGATTTGGTGGGACCGCGCGGTGTCTCCGCCCGGCTCGTGGACCCAGTTCTGACACGTTGAGAGAGGATTTCGTGCTATGCGTGCCAGCAATCTCTTTGTGGGAGTTTCGGTTTCGGTCTTGGCCGGCGCAGCGATGGCCGCGCCGGTCGCCGCCAAGTCTCGGGCGGCCAGGGTGCCGCTGGCCGCGTCCCAGTCGGGCACACTCGAGAAGGCCGAAGCCCACCGCATGCGGGTGCAGACGCGCCGTCCGTCGGAGATGGCGGGCACGGTCTCGCCCCGGGGCGACAGCCACTCGGTCGCCCGGCTCTGGAACGAGATGCTGCTGTTCTCGATCCGCAACGACTTCGCCCGTCCCACGGTGCACGCCCGGAACCTGTACCACGTCTCGGCCGCCATGTACGACGCGTGGGCGGCGTTCGAGGAGGTCGCCGATCAGGTGCTCGTCGATGACAAGCTCGACGCGTCCGGGCTCGCGGACATGGAGGCCCAGCGTGACAAAGCGATCGCGTACGCCGCGTACCGCCTGATCCAGCACCGCTTCCAGTTCTCCCCGGGCGCCCTGGACATCTTCCCCGAAGCCGACGCACTGATGGACGCGCTGGGATACAACAAGTTCTTCTTCTCGTTCGACGGTGACGGCGGCAACGAGGGCGCCGCGCTGGGAAACCGCATCGCCCAGGAGATCGTCCTCTACGGCTTGTTCGATGGCGCCAACGAATCGAACGACTACTCCAACACGTACTACGTCCCCTTGAACCCGCCCCTCGAGATGGACAACCCCGGCAACCCCAACATGGTCGCGCCCAACCGGTGGCAGCCCCTGTCGCTCGAGTTCTTCATCGACCAGTCGGGCAACCCGATCCCCGGCGGGGTGATCCCGTTCCTCTCCCCGGAGTGGGGCGATGTCGAGGGCTTCGCGCTGCGTGAGATGGACCTCGTGGTCCGCGAGCGTGACGGGGAGACCTGGAACGTCTGGCACGACCCCGGCCCCCCGCCCTACATCAACGAGCCGGGCGACCGGTTCAAGTGGGGCATGGAGATGGTCGCCGTGTGGTCGAGCCACCTCGACCCGGCGACCGGGGTGATGATCGACGCGTCGCCCCGCAACGTGGGCAACGCCGTGCTCCCGCAGATGGACGACGAGGCCGCCTACTACAACTATTTCGCGGGCGGGGACTGGGCGGACGGGCGTGACATCAACCCGGTGACCGGGCAGCCCTACGAAGAGCAGATCGTCCCGCTGGGCGACTACGGGCGCATCCTCGCCGAGTTCTGGGCGGACGGCCCGGACTCCGAGACCCCCCCGGGGCACTGGTTCACGATCCTGAACTACGTGACGGACCACCCGCTCTTCGAGCGTCGCTGGAAGGGCGAAGGCCCGATCCTGGATCCGCTGGAGTGGGACATCCGCTCGTACCTGGCGATGGGCGGGGCGATGCACGACATCGCGATCTCGTCCTGGTCCGTCAAGGGCTTCTATGACTATGTGCGCCCGGTGTCGGCGCTCCGCTACATGGCCGACCAGGGTCAGGGCTCGGACCCGAGCATGCCCAACTACCACCCCGACGGCATCAACATCATCCCGGACTACATCGAGATGGTCACCGCGGAAACCACCGCGCCGGGCGGCAAGCACGAGCACCTCGCGGGCTCGGAAGGCAAGATCGCGTTCAAAGCGTGGCGCGGACCCGAGTTCATCGATGACCCCGACGTGGACGTCGCCGGCGTCGGGTGGATTCTCGCCGAGGACTGGTGGCCCTACCAGCGTCCGTCGTTCGTCACGCCGCCGTTCGCGGGCTACGTCTCTGGGCATTCGACCTACTCGCGCGGCGCCGCCGAGCTGATGACCCTGCTCACGGGCAGCGAGTACTTCCCGGGCGGCGTGGGCGAGTTCGAGGCACCAAAGAACCAGTTCCTTGTCTTCGAGGACGGCCCGTCGATGGACATCGTCCTCCAGTGGGCGACGTACCGCGACGCGTCCGACCAGTGCTCGCTCTCGCGCATCTGGGGCGGCATCCACCCGCCCGCCGACGACATCCCGGGCCGCCTGATGGGCCTGGTGATCGGGCCGGACTCGTTCTACGAAGCCGAGCGCTATTTCGGCGGGCAGAAGAGCTGCCCGGCGGACTTCACCGCCGACGCGCAGGTCACCCCCGATGATGTCACCGCCTACATCTCGACCTTCCTGTCGGGCGATCTGACCGCGGACGTGGCCGAGCCGTTCCGCACGCTCAACTTCTTCGACGTCGCCGAGTATCTGGGCCTGTACCTCGCCGGCTGCCCGTAAGCAAAGCCGATCCGGATCTCCCGGGGCCCCCGCGATCGCGGGGGCCTTTTCGTATCCAGCGGAGCCCGGGCTGTTGTGCGCATACGCTGGGGCATGCAACTCGCGGTGATCATCCCGGCGGCCGGCGGTTCGGCCCGCTTCAACCAGGAGTCCGGATACGACAACGGGCCGGCCCTGGGCGTACGCAGCAAGCTCGACGAGGACCTGGGCGGACGGACGGTCCTCCAGCGGACGGTCGAGCTCTTCAACACACGCCCCGAGACGATCGCGGTCATCGTCGCCGGACCGCACGATCCCGACGCGATGGACTCGTTCAAGCTCCGGCACGCGGACATGCTCTCGATGCTCGGCGCGACGTTGGTCGCGGGCGGCAAGGCACAGCGATGGGAGACCGTCGCCCGCGCCCTGGGAGCGGTCCCCGAGCGGGCGACCCACATCGCCGTGCACGACGGGGCCCGCCCGGCGTGCCCGGTCGAGGTGATCGATCGGGTGCTCGATGCCGCCAACCAACACGACGCGGTGGTTCCGGTGGTGGAGGTGGACTCGACCGCGAAGCGGCTGGGGGATCCGGTTGAGGACACCCAGGCCGATCCCTTGGCGGGCATCCTCGGGCAGGCGGATACGCCGTCGAGGCGTGCGGTCGTCGAGACGGTGGATCGGCAGAACCTCGCGTTAGCTCAGACACCCCAGGTGTTTGCGAGGTCGGTGTTCGAGCGGGCATATGCCCAGACTGACCTGTCTAGCACAGATGATGCTGGTTTGGTCGAGCGTCTGGGAGAACAGGTCGTGGCTGTTCCGGGAGACCCTCGGAACATCAAAGTGACCCGCCCGATCGATCTGGAGATGATCCGAAAGATCACCGGCTGGCGTGGCAAGCCCGACCGTCCATCGCTGCACAAGTTCTGAGGCCAGGCGACATCCCTGAACAGATGGCCAGACCCGAGCCGGGGTGCCAGCGGGATCGGCTCTTGCTGGCTGCCCGGTGCCGGCTCTGATACGCGGCTCAATTTCTGGAAATTTAAACACTGTTTCTGGAACTCTACCCCGGCCGAGCCGGATCTGGAGTCATCCGGGCCAGGGAGGCGCGCAGTCCGGAGTGGAGACGCAGGTTTTCGCGCCGACCAACACCACAGGAGACATCATGAGACGCACATCAGCATCGCTGGCGCTGTGCTTGTTCACGGGCCACGCCTTGGCCGGAGTTTCGATCAGCGACGACTTCGAGTCGTACCCGGCGGGCTCGTTCCCTGGGGGGCAGTGGCAAGACATCGAGGGTCGCGTGGTTGACAATCCGACGGCCGGGCCGACCATGCGGGTGATCGACACGATCGATGCGTTCGGCAACGCCACACGGGCGATCCAGTCCGGCCGTGCGTCCGGGACGAACGGTGTGTTCGCGAGCATCGGATCGTCTCGGTTCCACCACATGTCTGTCGATATGCGGATCGATTCAACGCCTCAATCCGGCAGTTGGCCGATGGCGGTGGGGTTTACCCAGCAGACCGCCCCGGGCCAGGACATCAACCGCCAGTCGCAGGCGGTGGTCTATGCGTGGCAGACCCGGCGTTTCTTTCTGTTCGTTTCGCAAGAGTTCGGAGGGCCGGCGGCGAACCTGCTGCTGCCCGGATTCGCGTTTACGGAAGACACCTGGTACACGGTCTCGCTGTCGGTTGACACCGAACTGGGTTCGTTCTCGGCCAGCATTCGCGACGCGGCGACTGGCGATGTGCTGACAAGCCGGGACTACACCGCTCCGGTGTGGGACCCATCGTTGGGCGACTATGACTCGTTGTCCTTCTTCGACGGAGAGCCGGTTGGATCAGCCGGCGGCGTTCAGGCGACACTGGACAACGTCAGCTACGTGCCGACACCCTCGGCCGCGTGCATGATGCTGACAGCGCTGACCTTCTGGGCTCGCCGCCGTCGTTAGCGGTCTCGCTCGATCGCGGCGGCGCACAAAGCAGAGACCCCCGCCGGAACTGATCGGCTCGATCCGGTCCGGCGGGGGGTTCTGTTGGTGGGTGGAGAGGCGGTTCTTGTTGTTTAGTACCGGCGAACTACGCCCCGCACGATGCCCTGGATCTGGCAGAACTTGACGCGGATGGGCTCGAACTCGGGGTTGGCGGGCTGGAGCCGGATGTGGTCCGGTTCCTTGTAGAATGTCTTGAGGGTGGTCGATCCGTCCTCGAGCAACGCGACCACGCGGTCGCCGTTGCCCGCGACTTGGGCGCGTTCGAGGAGGATCATGTCGCCGTCGAGGATGCCCTCGTCGCGCATCGATTCGCCCTCGACCTGCAGCGCGAACGTGTTCCCGACGTCATCGTCGGTGCCGAGGAACTCGGCGAGGTCGATCTGATCGGCGTCCTCGACCCGCTCGATCGGGTAGCCCGCGGCGATCTTGCCGACCAGCGGGAACCTGAGGGCTCGGTCTTCATCGGGGACCGCAACGCCCTCAGCGATCGACAAAGAGCGTGCCTTGTTCGCTTCGCGGACGAGGGCGCCTTTTTTGATCAGTGCTTCGACGTGCTCGAAGACCGTGACCTTGCTGACGCCGATCTCGTCGGCCAGTTCTTGCATCGTCGGCGAATAGCCACGCCGGATCCGCGAGTCGCGGATGAGTTGCAGGATCTTGAGTTGTTTGGGTGTCAGGTTCATAGGGGGTGACCTTTCCGTTCGTCCGCCCGGACGGCGCGGCGGTGCGGGTCCGGGGTGGTTGGATCGACGCGTTGCCCGCCTGGTTCGCCGGGGCTTGCGTGAGTGCCTTGGCCCGCCGGAGCGATCGGTGCAGCCCGGCGAGGCGCTCTTCCTGGGCGAGCAGTCCGCGCTCGCAGGTGACGATGAGCCCGAGCGCCTCCGCTCGGGCGTTGGTGTGCCCTGTGCCCGCATGACCCGTGGGTGTTCCCGGGGATGCCCCGGCTTCGAGAGATGCGGCTTCGAGAGCCGTGGCTTGCCGAAGATCGGCGTCGCGGCGTGTCAGTCCCAGCGATGGGCTCAGCAGCCCGGCGGCGCGGGGCGTCAGACGGGTCCGGCTCGGCCCGTCGCGATACTCCCCAGCGAACCGGCCTCCCGGCCCGATGACCACCAGCGGGGTGTCCTCACAACGCGTCGCCGTTCGATCCCCGAGGGCCCGTTTGACGATGTCCGGCATCCGTGCCATGTGCTGCCTCCGTGTCACCAATGATCCGTCCAAACTGATCCGCCCGGACGTGTGCGCCCGAATGCTCTGGGCAATCCGATCGCTCATCGCCGGGACGGAAGGGATGCTGCATCCCGAACCGAGCGGCTTGCAGGGGGTTCATCGGGCACGGCGGCTGTCGAGGAACAGGACTTCTTCTTCACTTGTTCGGTACAAGATAGCCTATCACGACCCATCCGGCAACCGTTTTTAGCCCCAAGCTACCGAATATCAACCGACTAGAACGCCGCTGCTTGGTGTTTGGGCATTGATCGGTTTTTTGGGGTCGCCGCGCATGATCTGCCGGTGGGCGCGGGAGGGAGGGGTTATCGGGCACGCTCGAAGCGAGAACCCGCCCTGCGGATCCGCCCGGCGATCTCGAGCATGGTCAGTTCGGCGCGGAGCGTGCCGGCGTCCAGCCCGGTGTCTTCGGCGATCTGGTCCGGGGTGCGAGGTTGCTCGATCGCTTCCAGGATGGCCCGCTGGGTGTCGGACACATCGCCGATCGGCTTGGGGTCGGGCTCGGACCGGTCCGGGCGTGCGGGGTCGGTCGCGATCGCGGCGTGGGCGCCCGCGTGGAGGTGGCGGGCGTGGGTTTCCAGGATCTCGACCACGTCCCCGGGATCGGTCACGAGGTGGGCTCCCTGCCTGAGCAGGTCGTGGGTCCCGTCGCTGGCGGGGGAGTCGACGCGCCCGGGCAGGCCCATGACCTCCCGCCCGTGGTCCTCGACCGCATGGCGGGCGGTGATCAGTGCGCCGCTCTTGCGGCCGGCCTCGATGACCACGACCCCGAGCGAGAGCCCCGAGATGATGCGGTTGCGGGCGGGGAAGTTCTCGGCGTTGGGCCCGGTCTGGGCGGGCAGTTCGGAGACAACCGCGCCGTTGCCTTCGGCGATGCGATCGAAAAGTTCGGTGTTCTCTGGCGGGTAGGACCTGGCGATGCCGCACCCGAGCACCGCGATCGTGCGCCCGCCCCCGTCGATCGCGCCCCTGTGTGCGGCGGTGTCGATACCCCGGGCGCCGCCCGAGACGAGCGTCATGCCCGATCGAGCCAGCGAGGACGCGAAGCGTCCGGCTTGTTCGATGCCGTAGTGCGTCGACTTGCGAGATCCCACGATGGAGACGGTGTATGTGTCGCGGGCGTGCGGCTCCAGCGTGCCCCGGACCATGAGGATCGGCGGTGCCGCGGGGATGGCCTTGAGCAGCGGGGGGTACTCGGGGTCGCTGATGGTGACGACCGAAGCGCAAGCGTCGTGGATCGCGTCGAGCTCGCGCCGGACCGCATCGTCGGCGTGCTTGAGCGACGCGATGAGGCTGCGTGCGGTCTTGGTGCCCATGCCCGGCACGCGGGCGAGTTCGTCGGGGGAGGCGCGCAGCACGCGTTCGAACGAGCCGAACGCGCCGAGCACGCGGGCGATCCGGACGGGGCCCATGCCTTTCGCCAGCGTGAGCGCGAGCAGGGCTCTGGCTTCCGGGGTGATGGATTCGGGGGTGTGCACGGGGGTGTTCGGGGGATGGGCTACCCGCCGAGTGACTCGGCGGGTTCCACGCGGGCGTAGACACGGTCCTTGGGGTTCGCGTCGTGATCGAGCACGCGGGCGACGAGCTCGACGGGCTGTTCGCTTGGCACGTTGCTGAGGGCGTGAAGATCGACGAGCGCCTGGGTGTGGCTGAACGCCGGGTCGGGGCGTCGGATCGTGACGTACAGACGCGTGGCGTCGGGGGCCAGCTCGGACCGGTCGATGGAGATCGACCACCCGCCCGAGGGCGCGCGGAACGCGACGACATGGAGGTCGTTGGTCTGCTCGAGCGCGAGGGGCGGGAGCGTCGGATCGGACGCGACGATGCTCTCGGTGGACACCCAGGGCAGGCGCTTGCGGAGCTGGCAGCCCGCGTTGGGGATCAGCAGGCTCCCCGCGATCATGCCCGCCAGCCCCGCGTGGGCGAGGGCGGCGGCGGTTTGGCGGACGGGATCGATCGGTCTCGGCACAGACACCCTCCCCACGCCGCGAGAATCGGGCGTGTTCGTCGGATGTATGGTAGCGTGATCGTGGGGGTGGCGCAGCGCGTTGGCGTGACCGATCGCGTCAGGCCAGGATGTCGATCAGGCGGCCCGTGATCGGGGTGCGCTGCTGGAAGACGATCTCCGTCACGGCTCGGGCTTGGGGCTCGGGTTTGACGGGCGGGGTTTGCCCGAGTGCGGGGCCGCCGATGCTCGGCGCGTCGGGATGTGCGCTCGATCCGGGCGCAGGACCGGACCGCTCGAAGGTATCTGCGATGGTGCGTCGGAACGGCGGGCACGGGCAACGCTCCGCGGGCCCGGGCTCGCGGGGCGGCTCGATCCGGTGCTCGTTGTTGAGTTGCTGCAGGTAGCGGTGGAAGACCACGGCGCCGGGCGGGGCGACCGATGCGCCGAAGGGCGCCCATCGGGTGTCCGGGTTGGTCGGTCGCGTCTCCACGCCTTGGGCGTTGCAGGCGGCGGGCCGATCGGTGTGCGGCGCGCGCGGTCCGGGAATCTCGTGTGCCGCGTGCCGGAACCGGCGGGCAGCGTTGGGTTTGTTGTGCCGGGCGGGTTCGGTCTGTGCCGGTTGTTGCGTGCGGGCGACACCTACGGTGTGGCATGGTGCGGACGGACGACCTGGACTTCGAGCTGCCGCGTGGGCTGATCGCGACCCGCCCGGTGGAGCCGCGCGATTCGTCGCGGTTGCTGGTGGTGTCCAGATCGGACCCGGATCGGCTCGAGCACCGCGTGTTCAGTGACCTGCCGACGCTGCTGGATCCGGGCGACACGCTGGTGTTCAACCGGTCGCGGGTGATCCCGGCCCGGTTCGAGGGCGTGAACGAGTCGACGGGCGGCGCGGCTGGCGGGCTGTATCTCCACGACGCGCCGGAGCCGGAGCCGGAGCGCGGGGCGGCGGGCGGTCGCCCGCGGTGGGTGGTGCTGGTCAAGGCCAAGCGTCCGCGTGCGGGGAGCCGGCTCGGGCTGATCGACGCTTCGGGCGCCGATTCGGGCGTGGTGCTGGAACTGATCGGGCCGAGCCC
>DIYM01000061.1:14360-34005 GCA_002429045.1 Phycisphaerales bacterium UBA6054 | reverse complement strand
CGCGCCGTGGCAGGCGTGGCTCGAGCCTGACCCGCGTCTCTCGGGCGTGCTGGACCGGCTCGGCGTCGACGAGCGATCGCTGCTGACGCGACGCTTCGGGCTGGGCGGCGAACCGCCCGAAACGCTGGACGGGATCGCCCGTTCGATGGAGAAGCGTGGGGTCCACCTGGCCCGGGCCGAACGCCGGGCGGTGCGGCGTGCGTTGCGGGCCGCCCGGGAATCCGAATAGCGATGCCCGGTGTTGTGTTATCATCGGGCATGCCCGCCCGAGTGCTGCTGGCGCTGATCCTGCTCGTCCATCCCTGCCGGGGTGCGGCGATGGCGGTGCTGGGCACGCTCGGCGGCGTGCCCGCGGCCTGCTCTCCGGTCGCGGGTGTCGTGTGCTGCCCGCTGTGCGACATGCTCGACGGGTGCCCGTGTGTGCTCGGGGAAGACACGCCCGCGCCGGTTCCGCTCACCGCGCTGCCGCCCGAGATCAAGGAATCGCCCAGGCCGGCAGCGCACGCCCGCGGCGTGGTGCGTCCGGCATGCCGGGCCGCGTCCGGGTCTCCCCGGGCTCCGCCGGCCGGCTCGCTGCGTTCGCTCGACCCCACCGTCTCTCGGTTCCTTTCCCGTCTGTGTGTCTGGGCGACCTGATCTGGATCCCGCGTGCGCGCACGGTGCGCGACGCGATGGATCGTTCCGGTTGTTCTTCATGCACTGACACACCCGCCGGTCGCGTCAGACGCGAGCCCGGGTTGGAAAGGTACAGCAGATGTTGAGGTATGTTCGTATCGTGGCGCGTTCGTGCGTCGTCGTTGGGGGTTTCTTTGGCGTCGTGATCTTGCCCGCGTGCGGCTCGACCCCAGCGCGGGAGGCGTGGGCCGGCCCGGAGGTCATCACCGGGTCCGGGGCGTTGCTGACCGTCGAGGGGCTCGGTTGCCCGATGTGCGCCGAGTCGATCCATGTCCTGCTGGAGAACGTCGATGGCGTCGCGGATTCGGAGGTGAATCTCGAGACCGGAGCCGTCGATGTGACGTTCCACCCCGGCGCCTCGGTGGCCCGTTCCGATCTCGCGTCGGCCGTGATCGACGGCGGGTTCTCGCTCCGCGGCATCGAGGGCAAGGACTGAGCCATGAGCATCACAACACACGCCAGGCGGGCGTTGCTGCTCGCCGGGCTGGTATGGGCGTGCGCCCCGGCGTCGGGCCAGGAAGCGAATCTGTCCGAAGCCGCCACGCAGCCCGCCAAGGGTCGGATCACGTGGCGTGAGCAGGCGCGGTTCACACGGTACGAACTGGCCGACCGCGAGGTGAACCAGTTCGTGCTCAACACCCGCCTGACGCTGGGTCTCTCGGGGCGGTTGTCGGCGGTGCTCGATGCGCCGGTGATCTCCCGCGACGACCGTCTCGACGGAGCGCTGGACGCGGACGGGCTGGGCGATGTGTCGATCGGGCTGAAGTACCGGTTCTGGCAGGACGACCGGGGCGCGATCGAGACCCGGAGGCTGGCCGTGTTCGGCGGGGTGCGCGTGCCGACGGGCGAGCCCGGCTTGTCCGGCGGGGGGGTGGACCCGTATCTCGGGCTGGTGTTCACCAAGGTGGAGGGGCGGCACGGGCTCAACGCGGCGGTGCGGTACCGGGTCTCGACCGACGGGCGGGCGTCGCCGATCATGCCCGGCATGGGCGGGGCGGATCTGCTGACCGTCGAGACCGGCTATCTCTACCGCCTGAGCCCGGTGTCGTACTCGGCGGGCACCGAGGGTTCGTTGTATCTCACCGCGGAGTCGCTGTTCGACTACGAGACCAACGGCGATCTGGAGTGGCGGCTCGCGCCGGGCCTGCTGTGGGAAGCGCGCCGCTGGGCGGCGGAACTGTCGGTCGTCCTGCCGCTGGCGCGGAGCATCGACGAGCGTGCCCGGACCGGCTGGGGGATGGCGGCGGGGATTCGCGTGCTGTTCTGATCGTACGATTGTCAGCGCAAGAGCGCTTCGCGACACAGTGTTTGCACCGACGGGGGGATCAAGCATGACGAAGGCGTTTGCCGCATGGCTCTTCTCATTATCGATGAGTCTGTCGGCAGTGCTCGTCTTGATGTTGCTGGTGACTGACACGAGAGAAACCGATCGCGTGCTCTACCTCGCATTCGATGAATCCGAGTCCGGTTCCCTCACCGCGTCTATCCACACCGAGTCGCTTCAGTCACTCGCAATGCCGTCTTCGAGTCCGGTTTACCCGGTCGCCCAAGTCGAAGTTGTTGAGCGGCTACAAGCTGCATCTGCCTCCCTGTTCCTTCTCGGAGAGGGGCGGATCACGCGCGAGTATCGATCGTTCCGGCTGAGACTGATTGAGGGTGACGAGGACGGACCGAACGGCTCGATCTGGGTCTTCCCGGATCCAATCAATGATCCCGAGCTTGTCAGATTCCGCGAAGACATCGATTCCGCGCTCAGATCTCTGGAGATGAGCGGACCGAGTGATGGGGTTGATGACTCGGTCGGATTCATGCTCGGAGTGGGCCATCCCATTCCTGAGGAACGCCGCCTCGCGATGCTCGAAGCAGCGCTCGATGCGACCGATTCGGCCGGCTATCGATGGATCCGTGAGGGTGTCAGGTCCGGGTGGTCGGTTCAGAGCATCAGAACTCGCTATCCAGCGCGAACCGCCCTCATCACTTTCACAGCGACAGCGACGGTCGGATGCCTGATCGCATCGATCGTGTTGGCGAAGAAGCGTGCCTGACAGCTAGAGTTCGGCGACGCGTGTGCGGACGTTGTCGAGCACGTTCATGAAGTTGATGTACCCGTCGTAGGGGGAGTCGTACGGGCTGAAGTATTTGTGCACGTCGCCGTCGGCCCAGAACTTGGTGCACATGTAGTAGAAGTGATCGCTGGTCGTCAGCTTGCGCCAGTCTTCGAGGATGTACGCGGCGTTCTTCTTGCGGCCCTCGTCCGACGAGGCCTTGACCTCGACCAGACGCTCCTTGAGCGAGCGCTCGACGCGGTAGGTCTCTTCCAGGGCGTTGTGCTGCATCGCGTTGCCCCGCCATGCGGTCAGATCGCGCTCGGAGTCGGCCCAGGAGATGTACTCGGGGACGTCGTACGTCCCGACCGGGTCGAAACGCTCGAGGGCCATGCTCGGGGTGATGAAGTGGTTCTCCGTGGTGCCGTCCGTCTTTTTGGAGACGTCGAACACGGCCCGGGGCAGTTCTTTCAGGAACTCGAAGATGCCCGTGTCGGCCCACTGGTGCTCGCCGAAGGTCTCGTAGTCCATGAAGAGGTTGCACAGGTACCCGTCGCCGTTGATCTGGTGGACCCACTCGGCGAACCGTTCGGCGCTGAGCGGCCACTCCTCCCAGCCTTTGTTGCCGAACCGGAACGCGATATCGTCCGAGAGCCGGTAGTTCTTGAGCAGCAGCCCGAACGGCTTGCCGTCGGGGCGGAGGAGCGGGCCGCCGTCCGCGCCGGGTGCGCCGTAGACATAGTTCGGGCTCCGGTACCCGAGATGACGATCGACGCCCTCGCAGATGGTGCCGAGGAACCGCGGCGTGCCGTCGGGGTTTTCCAGGCTGGCGAGGAATCGCGCCAGCTCGTTCGAATAGATCAGTTCGGTGTTCCGGAAGACCCTGGGACGCTGCCCGAACGTGTTCTCGATGCGTTTGGTGTGCTCGTCGATCTGGTGGACGAACTCCTCGCGCGAGTAGATGAACGAGAGCGAGTGGTAGTCGGTCTCGCCCACGAACTCGCAGCATCCCGTCTCGGCAAGCTCGACGAACAGGTCGATGACGTCGGGGCAGAACTTCTTCCACTGCTCGATGACGGTGCCGGTGATCGCGTAGGAGACGCGGAAGTTGCCCTCGTGTCTGCGGACCAGGTCGAGCAGCAGGCGGGTGGTGGGGCGGTAGCACTTGTCGGCGACCTTGCGGCAGATGGCGCCGTTCGCGTCCTCATCGAAGTAGAACGGGTCGGTGTGGAAGACCGAGTAGGGCTTGAGCCGGTGGGGCTGGTGGACCTCGAAGTAGAACACGACCGACGCCATATGGGGCTCCTTGTTCTGCCGGGCCGACCAGAGCGGGCGGGGCGGGTGCATTGTGACGCGGGGCGGGGGGGCAAGGCAAGCGCTCGCGGGGCGATTCGGTCGCGATTCGCGGCGCGTCGGATCAGGATTTGAGCCCGCTGAACTGAGCGACGGCGACGATGGAGAGGATCATCACCGGGACGAACACCCCGATCGCCGCCGGGAGCCCGGGGATGGGGACCGAGGCGCCCAGGATCCCGCCCATGACCGCGATGATCGCGAACGGGGCGCACTTGAGCGACTGGACGACCATGTTGGTCGGCACCCGCTGGATGTAGAAAGGCATCGCGATCAGCAAGGCAAGCAGCGACGAGATCATCATCGAGAAACGCCCCCAGCGGATGCGTTCGAGCCGGGCCCGCTGTTCCGGGTCGGCCAGGGATTCACGACCGAGCATCCGCCCCACCTGCGAGAAGCTTAAGGCCTGCTTGTACGACTCGAACCGGTTCATTCGGAGCTCGGCGGGGTCGAGCGAGGACTCGAACCGCTCGATCGGTCTGGCGAGCCCCATCGAGGAGCGCTCGCGCGGCTCCTCGAACCCGTTGTCGAGGATCCACGCGCCGTCCTCGTACCGCGCCGAGTCTGCGGCGATCGCACGGACCGCACGCCCGTCCGCGTCGCGCTCGAGCACGAACAGTCCGGCGAGCATCCCCGTGTCGGCGTCGAACGACTCGGCACGGAACAGGCGCCCCTGCCCGTCGGGGGTCAGGGCGACCGACGCCTCGCCCAGCCGGTGGTTGCCCGCGTCCTCGTGCTCGCGGACCAGCAGCGGGGCGATCCTGGGGATGACCAGTTCCTGGTTGAGGACTTGGATCCCCGTGAGCGCGATCGCGACGATCATGATCGGCCGCATCACACGGTGCAGCCCGATGCCCGCGGCCATCATCGCGATGAACTCGCGGTTGCGGAGCATCTGGGTGCAGGTGAACCCCATCGCCGCGACCATGACCATGCCCAGCAGGAAGTTGAACAGCTGGAGCAGCTTCGGCCACCAGAGGTCGGCGCAGAGAACCAGCGCGATCACACCCTTGCGGAGCGTGCCGGCGTCCTCGCCGTCGGGCAGGTCGGCGTTGGCGATCCGCTCGGCCATCAGCAGGAACTGATCGGCGTTGAGCGACACATCGATGACGACCACAAACCCGCACAGGATCACGAACAGCACGATCACGTTGAGGAGGAACTGGCGTGCGATGGCACGATCGAGCAGGGACATCGGTGGATCGTAGTGGCGCCGGACGCCGTGTGGCCGGGCGGACCCCGTGCGGGCTCAGCCGATCCGGGCACGATCGATCGTCGGGGGCTCGAAGAACCGCGCCCACCACCACCCGATCGCCCCGCCGACCAGGATATCGCTGGCGTAGTGGGCGCCGGTGACCATGCGGGACAGCCCGCACGCGATCGCCAGGCCCCAGAGGAGGTGACGGGCCCGGGGCATGAACGAGGCGAGCACCAGGCAGCCCGCGAACGCGACGGCGGCGTGGCTCGACGGCATGCCGAGGTTCGAGTCGTTCACGAACCCGCTGAAGGGCGCCCGCCAGTGGTGCCAGCCCTCGGCGATCGCGCCGCCGTCGATCGGGCGGTCCCGGGGGATCACACGCTTGAGACCCTCGGCGACCAGCCCGGCGATGACCGTGGCCAGGAACACCGACCCGGCGCGGTCCCACACGCGATCGTGCAGGTACAGCGCCAGCGTGATCGCGATCCAGATCCACAGTGCGCCCATCGTCCGGGCGGTCGCGTAGAAATCCTTGGAGTCCAGCCCTTCCCGGTCGGGGATCCACACGGCACGCGCGATCAGCGGGTCCAGCAGCGTCAGCATCGCCAGCACCAACGCGAACAGGGCCAGCGCTCGGGATCTCTGTCGGTTGCGGTGGCGGCGTTCGAGCGGGCTGAGGTAGGTCAAGGCCGATCTCCGGGTCTCGTGCGTGGTGCTTCGTGCGGGTTCACGCCTCGGAACCCGATGCCGACGAACGTGCCGCGTGTGTCGGGCTTGGGCTCACCGGGGAGGTCGTCGATCGGGTACACATCGTCGAACATCGTGCGGAAGCGCTCGATGTCTTGCCCGAACAGCAGGGCCGGGCGTCCGAGCAGCGTGCCGAGGGTGCGGGGGTCTGCCAAGTCGGTCTCGGGCCAGAGATCGTGCTGGGTCTTGCGTCCCCCGAGCGCGGAGCTGGCGCAGTAGACCACCGGCCGCCCGGGCAGATAGAACGCGAGTTGCGAGGCACGCCCGTAGTGATCGGTCATGACGAAGGGCCGTCGATCGGTCGCGCTGGCGATGCGTTCGAGTTCGGCGGACGCGGCCAGCCCGTGCTCCCGCATGCCCGACAGGCGGTAGTAGGGCACGTACGCCCCGACGTTGGGACGTTCGCTCAAGGGTCTGAGCGCCGGGAACGCGATGACGCACAGCGCGCCCATCAGCAGCGCCGCGCCCCACAGGAGGCGGACCGTGTGGCTGTGCCGACGGACGCCGTCGATGATCGCCCAGGCGGCGACGGGGGTCAGCGTGGCGGTGCCCGCCATCGCCCAGTTTCCCTCGGTCTGGGTGCGGACCGCGACAGCCGCGTAGAACGCGAAGATCGGTATGGCGATCGAGCCGAGCAGCGAGATCGCGGTTCTCACCCGAGGGTCGGGCAGGCGTCTGCTGCGGGACCAGGCGATCGCCGAGAGGGTCAGCACCGGGCCGCACACGAACAGTTGGAGCACGATGTACTCGAGGAACCAGACGGGTGTCCAGTGCGCCGCGAGGGGCTTGGCGGGCATGTCGCCCCCGGCCATCCCCAGGTGCCCGAGCAGATGTCGCACCGTTGACCAATCGTTCTGCGCGTTCCATACGAGGACGGGCACGAGCCCGACGCAGGCGACGAGGATCGCGAGGAGCGCGGACCCCCGAGGGACCGCGGGCCTGTTCCGTCGGGTCGCCCAAGCGCCCAGCAGCACACCGGGGATGAGGAGCAGCATGGTGTACTTGAACAGGAACCCGGCCGCGATCATGGCTCCCAGGCCGATCCATGCGGCGCGTGATCCGGTCAGCAGGGCGCGCACCGCGCACGCGCCTCCCAGTGCCCAGCAGGCGACGTAGGGGGCGTCGATCGTCATGATCATCGACGCGACGGCGAACCCCGGCACGAGCCCGAACAGCACAGCGGCGAGCGCCGCAAGCCCGGGGCGGTCGGGCGTATCGTGGAACGCCCAGCGTGCGGCGAGCACCGCGCCGGCCATGCCGGCCGCGCCCGCGAGTGCGGCCGGAAGCCGGACCGCCCATTCCGAGGTACCGAGCAGCCACGTGCTGGAACGGATCAGCCACGCCACGCCCGGTCCCTTGGTGTAGTACGACCAGTCGAGCCGTCGGGACCATTCCCAGTAGTGGGCCTCGTCCTCGAGCAGTGTGAGTTGGGAGACGGACAGATGCCACGCGACGCGTGCGAGCAGCAGCCCGAGGATCACGCCGAGCAGCATCGCGGGGTTGGAGAGCGGGTCCAGCCACCAGATCTTGCGGGGCGGGGCGTGGGCCCGGGATGAGAACCGGTTCATCGCTTGGCGAGCCCCCGGTATGCGACGAACGAGAGGAGGGCGAGCCCGAGGATCGCGCTCCAGATCACCGGGATGCCGGCCAGGCCCTTCTGGTGGATCATCTGCTGCCCGGATTCGAGGATCACCACGCTGAGCAGCGCGGGGAAGAACGACCACAGGTACACGACGAGTGGCGTGGAGTCTCTCAGGCGCAGCGCCATCACCGAACCGAACAGGACCATCACGAGGCATTGGGCGGACATCGCCATGCGTTCGTGCTGCTTGCTGAGCACCTCGCGTTTGAGTTTGGCGATCTCGAGTTCGAGCCTGGCCGCCTGCTGGCTGACGTAGGAATCGGGCACTTGAGATTGGCTGAGCGTCGCGAGTTCGAGCAAGGCGGCGCTGTCGCGTCCGAGGAGATCGGGCAACGCGTCGGCGGTGGGCATCAATCCGGTGTAGGTGGTCGTCGCGATCTCGGTCGGGGCGGCGTCGCCGGACCCCAGCACCCGGACGCCCGACAACGACAGGGTGAACCGGGATTTGTTGCCCAGCGTTTGGTCGGCGAGCGGGTCGCGGTCCGCCGGTTTCTCGGGCGAGAGTGTCGCGCCGGCCGCGCGGAGCCGGTCGGTCCGGCCTGATGGCGGCGAGGCCTCGATCTCGATCGCGCCCGTCTCACGCACGGGGCCGATCGTCCAGCGCTCGTTGGGGGCGTCGATGCGAGATCCGAGCACACGCAGCACCGAGCCGTCCGCGCCGTTGAGCACGATCGGTCGCCCGGCTTTGAGGTCCGATTGGATCGTGCCCAGGGTCCGCTCGGCGGCCAGCCCGCGGGCGAGCCGCACGCGACGGCGATCCACGAAGCTCATCGAGTCGGGGTTCGCGATGATCTGCTTGAGTTGCGAGCCGGACGCGTACTTGGGGTCATCCTCGAAGACGCTGGGGATGGGGATCGCCGGGGCGACGAGGCGATCGGCGGACTGCGGTGCACCGTCACGGTGGATCGACACATCGATGAAGTTGATGAGCACCGCGGTGGCGTCGTCGTCGCCGATGCGGCTGCGGTCCTCGGGGGCGAGTGCCCAGACGGGGAGCATGGAGATCCACGCCCGCTTGGCGGTGCCGTCGATGACAATCTCGCCCTGCGCGTCGGTCTCGATCATCGCGACGCCTGTGAGCATGAACTGCTGCTCGACGGGGGAGTCCTCCTTTGGGGGGATCTCCTGGACGTCGTCGGCGTGGATCTCGGTGTTGCCGATCATCGCCGACTCCCCCTGGCTCAGCGAAGCGACCATGAGCCCGGCGAAGTCGCGGGTGATCATCTCCTGCATCCTTGTCAGGAACACGGGGATCACCCGGTCGTTGAGCGTCCACAGCCCGCCGGCGAGGATCGCACCGCTCACGACTGCCGGGAACAGGATCCGCCCGTACCCGATCCCGCTCGCCTTGGCGGCCGTGATCTCGTTGTCGGTCTCGAAGCGGTGGTACGCGAGCGTCGCCGCGAACCCGCCGGCGAACGGCAGCGCGTACGCCAGCATCGGCGGGATCGCGTAGACCATAAAGCGGATCGCCTGATCCGCGGTGAGCTTGCCGTCGGCCAGAGGCTTGACGGTGGCGGCGAACGCGACCACGGTGACCAGCACCGCGGTGGACAGCGCCAGCAGGCGCCAGAACTCGATCAGGATGGCCCGCCAGAGTGTCCAGAGCATCGGCGGGATCGTACGTCGGGTCGGACCCCTCGAACCGGTTGCGAGTGCGCGATCTCTCGTCGGGCCCGCCACCTGGTTGTGGTGGCGGCGGCGAACAGTTGTGTCACAAGCTCTACCGAGAACAAGGGATCGATACCTAAAAAATGTAATCTGTACCGGCTTTTGAGTTGTGGTCAATATAACCAATGAAGTAGATTTCGTTGACACATCATTTCAACAAGAAGGAGAAGTCTATGCGGCGGCAGAATAGTGCAGCGATGGCGGCCCTTGTTCTCGGCGGTTCGCTTTACGGACAAGACAACCCGTACATTGAAAAACACATGTTTTCTGATCTCGCTCCCCGAGGGAACACGTGGACAGAAGTTGTCGCCGACAATTTTTTGTACCACAACGACGGCGGCGGTGTCCGCAGGTTTGCGTTCAACCAGAGTTCTGTCCCGATGGGAAACGAGTACTTCGTGTTCCGTGCGAACGTGTCCGGCCTGTTCGGCCATATCCTGAAGAGCTCGAACGCTCTGGGTCAGCCTTTCTACGGGTACCAAGTCGGCAGCGGGGCGTCGTTCGGATCGGCGATCCATTACTACTCGCCGGGCGCGAGATCGTCTTGGAATCTGGCGTTGGAGAACAGCATCGCTATGCGCGTGTTCAACGATGGGGATGTGGACATCACCGGGCGGGTCGAGGCTGAAGCGTTCGCTCTGCAGGCCCCGCGGGCGGAGTTCGGATGGGTGCGTGAAATCGACGCGTTCACTTCACCCGCCGCGAACACGTTCTATAGCAAGATCGCTCTTCGGGATGGGTCCCAGGTGTTCCAGTTCCAGTCGAACTATACAGACACAGATCCGCTGGGGGACATCCAGATCTCTCTGGTTCGGATCGATCCTGCCGGGGTGGAGTCCGTCGTTGCGCAGATCACCTCGACGGGGACGCCCGGCACGACAACGGGGTCCACGGCGTCCATTTCATTCCCTGATGTGGACAATCAAAACTATGCATATTATGTCAAAGTGTTTCTCGGCGGTCCCGGAGTCAGTTTTAGTAATGCGAGGTATCAATACCGGGTTACCGACATCTAACCCCGCCAGGCTTCGATCCATTCTGTTCGCGATGTTCTGGCGGGAAAACCGATCTGATCGGGCTGGTCGCGGGCCGTATGGGCGCGGGCGGAGTCATTGGGTTTCTCCGTATCGCGTCGCCCTCGGTTGGCGACGCGGCGCTGTCGGCGTCTGTGCCGGCAGCCGGGCCTGATGGCATACAAAGCGCTTTGAATGGTCCAATCGGCAACGGCGTCGCATGCAATGGTCACAGGTCATGCTGTGTCCGGTTTGCGCTGTGGCCGGTTTGCGAACCAGGCTTTCCGGCGACAGCACGCTCGTGCCCGCGTGTGCGGTGCTCGTGAGATGAGGCGTTGATCACTCAATCCGGCTCAACTCGACGCGTCCGCCTTCGATGTCCTTGATCGAGAAGCCCATCTCGGTCAGGCGGTCGCGGATCGAGTCGGAGCGTGCGAAGTCCTTGGCTTGTTTTGCCTCGCGTCGGGCCGCCAGGAGTTCTTCCACCTCTTCGGAGGGCGCGGTGCCGGGCAGGTAGACGGCGATGCCGGTGTCCTGGGGTTTGGCGCTTCTGAGCGAGAGGACACCGAGTACCCCGTCGATCGTTTCGATCAGTGCCGCGTCGCCCTTGGTTGGCGACGCGTTGTTGTTGATCCACTTGTTGATGGCTCCGATCGCGCCGGAGATGTTGAGATCGTCGCTCAACGCCGCCGCGACCTCCCGAAGCACGCCCGTGTCGGTCTCACCCGGATCCCCGGCGTCCGCCTTGGCCCTGAACTGCCGCCAGCGCTCGACGGTGCGTGCGCTGTCCTTGAGGCCCTGCATCGAGAAGTCGGCGTTGGCGCGGTAGTGTGTCTTGATGAGTTCGAGCCGGATCGCCGCGGGATCGACGCCCTTGGCCATCAGTTCACGCGGCGTGTGGAACGTGCCCTTGCTCTTGCTCATCTTCTGGCCGTCCACCATGAGGAAGCGTGGGTGGAACCAGTGGCGGGCGAAGCGCGACGCGCCGGTGAACGCGCAAGACTGCGCGATCTCGCACTCGTGGTGCGGGAAGATGTTGTCCTCTCCGCCCGAGTGCAGGTCGATCTCGCCGTGCGTTTCCATCGCGGCTCCGAGCCCGCCCGGGACGAGGCGTCCGAGAGCCATCGCGGTGCACTCGATGTGCCATCCGGGGTATCCCTGGGCCCATCCCTGGCAGGCGTCATGCTCCGGGGCGTGCCACTTCATTTTGTGGGTTGGGTCCTCTTTCCAGAGCAGGAAGTCGGCGGGGTGGTGTTTCTGTTGCTGGGTCGTGTTGTCGACGCGGCCGCCGGCGCCGCCGCGGAGGTTGTCGAGCGTGTTGCCAGAGAGCTTGCCGTAGGCGTCCGCTTTCAGAACGTCGAAATAGACCGCCCGGCTGCCGGGGGTGCCGCCTGTGTAGGCGAATCCGCGATCCAGGAGTTCGGCGATCACCCGCTTCATGCCATCGATGCTGTCGGTCGCCCGCGGCATCAGAGACGGGTCATGTTCTGCGTCGTGCGCGACCTTGAGCCCGAGCGCCTTGGCGTCCTCTCTGAACCGCGCCGCGTAGAACTCCGCGACCGCGAACGGGTTGGTCGGGTCGACGTCCGCGTCTGGCGGGAGCTTGCCGGATTTTTTGGCTTCCAGGATCCGCTTCTCGGCGGCGACCATTTTGTCTTCGCCGGCACCGTCGGCCTGGTCGTCGTCCGTCATGTGCCCGACGTCGGTGAGGTTGATCACGTGGGTCACTCGGCGCGGGCCCGGGTGTGTCCCGCCGTTCCCGTCCGAGAGCGTGCACAGCGGGCTCTCGAGCCACCTCCGGAGCAGGTCGGCGCCGAGGAACGCGCGGAAGTTCCCGATGTGCGAGTCGTCGTACACGGTCGGCCCGCAGGTGTAGAACGTGATGTTCGAGGGGTCTCGCGGGACGAACGGTTCGATGGATTTGGTCGCGGTGTTGTAGAGACGGAAAGTCATCGCGGATGCTATCCACGGGGCGCGTGTGCCGGGCGGGCTAACCGCCGGGAGTCTCGGCGTCCGGGCCGGGCGCTCGCAACGGGGTGACGCGGACACGCAGCACCCGGGTGGGCTCGGCCTCGAGCACATCGACGCGCGTCCGCGCGTGCTCGAACGATTCCCCGGCGTCGGGGATGCGTCCGAGTGTGGCGCTGACGAACCCGCCCACGGTGTCGTAGTCGTCCGATTCGGGAAGCTCGATGCCCATCGGTTCGAGTTCGTCGTTGGTGTCGTCGATCGGGGTGCGTGCGTCGATCACCGCGGAGTTGGTCGACTCGTCGATGTCGACCCCGCCGATGATGTCCCGGGCGTCTTCGTACTCGTCCTGGATGTCGCCGAAGATCTCCTCGACGATGTCCTCCATGGTGACCAGCCCGCTGGTCCCCCCGTACTCGTCGGCGACCATCGCGATGTGGACCTTCTCGGCCAGCAGCTGGGTGAGCAGTTCCCGCACGGTTTTGGTCTCGGGCACGAAGGCGGCCGGGCGGACGATCTCGCGGAGGACGAACGGGGTTCCGTTGCCGCCGTGCGAGAGGATCCAGCGCAGCAGATCCTTGGCGTACAGGAATCCGACCACGTGATCGAGATCCTCGTCGTACACCGGAGCTCGTGAGTGCCCGTGCTCGTCGATGAACGCCTGGACGGATCCCAGGTCGTCGGTGTACGGCAGCGCATCGATCTCGGTGCGGGGGGTCATGATCTGCTCGACCGTGGTCGACCGGAACTCGACCACCGCCTCGAGCATGTCGCGTTCGGCTTCGTCGATGTGCCCCTCGCGTTCCCGCTCTGTCACCACCGAGAGCAACTCGGAATCGATCCCGTTGTTGTCGTTGTCATCGTCGGCGCTGATCAGCCGGCGGACGACCTCGTCGACGAACCGGACGACCAGCTTGATCGGTCCCATCACGGCGTGGACAAGCCTGATGGGCACGGCGAGCCGGATGATGGCTTTCTCGGGCCCGTGGTGCGCGATGCTCTGCGCGACCACGCCGTTGAACAGCCAGATCAGCGGCGCCGCGATCGCGACCCCAATCAGCGCAGCGATCCAGGACGGGTGGCTCTCGAGCCTCATCTCCGAGGCGTACATGACGCACGAGATCCCCGCCATGAGCTGGAACGGGATGCGCAGCATGGACATCGCAGCCGCGTGCTCGTACGGCTCGGCGATGATCACCCCGAGCCTCTCCTGCCGGTGCCGACCGCCCAGCGACTCGCTCATCTTGCCCAGGCGTCCACGCGAGAACTTGTGCAAGCACACGACGAGTGTCGAGAACACGCCGGCGATGAGCAGCAGCACGAACGCTGTGACAAGCCACCAGCCGGCGGTCATGAGGCGGGCTCCATGCCTGCCCTCGGCTTGCGAACCGGTCGGAACGTGCGACCGATCCCGATGCGTTCGAGGAGTTCGTCCTCGGCTTCGTGCATGCGCTCGAATGAGGCGTCATCGCGGTCGTCGTGACCGAGGCAGTGCAGCATGCCGTGGATGATGTAGAGCAGGAGTTCACGCTCAGGCTCGTGCCCCAGCCCGCGTGCCTGCCGGCGTGCCTCGTCGACGCACACCATGATGTCGGCATCGAGCAAAGCCTCGCCCGGGTGCTCTCCGAGATCGAACGTGAGGACATCGGTCGTGCCCGCGACGCCGGTGTGGCGCACGTGGGCCGTCGCCATCTCGTGGTCTCCGACCATCCTGACCCGTGCCTCGCCCGTGCAGCCGAGGGCTCCGGCGGCTCGGCGGGCGTTGTCTTCGATCCACGCGACAGCGGACGCCGAGAGCGAGCCCTGCGCGTCGATCACATCCACGATGCATCGCGGAGGGAGCGGGTCGTCGTCAGCCGACGACCGGTGTTGGTTGGAATCGTCCATCGTGTGGGCGTCCTCGATCACCGGTCGGGGACGCTCCCCCGCAGAACCCCGGCGAACATGCAGGCGCGAACACTCACTTTATCCCCCAACGACAGGCCCAGATCGAACCAAAGCAACACTGTTGCGCAAAATTGATACAAACACAATCCAAACAAATCATCAAGTATGGCAGGATAGGCGGACTTTTCGGGCGAGTTCTTGCTCTTTGCGACACCGATAAACCGAATCTTCGTATGGTGTAAGGATCTCTCTCTCCTCCAGCGGGGCGCCGTGGACCCATGGCGCCCTGCTTTCTTTTTGGGCCAGCCTGCCGATCCGCGGGCGTTGCGGAATCACGATTCGCCCGTCTGGATCGAACCCGCACCCCCTCATTTGCGTCTATTTTCTCTGCGTCCGGCATCCCGGCCGGCGCCCGTGCCGATGCATCGGGCACAGACGCTGGAGCCCGACGTGAACCACGCTTGCCCTGAAGATACCTCGAAGCCCGGGTGCGACGCCGCGGGGCGGCGCGCGATCGTCACCGGGGCGGCGGGGTTCATCGGGTCGCACACCGCCCAGGCCCTGCTCGGGCGCGGGTACACGGTCCTGGGCGTCGACTCGCTCGATCCCTACTACGACCCGCGGACCAAGGAGCGGAATCTCGCCTCGGTCCGGGCCGGCGCGCACCCCGACGCGTTCCGCTCGCTGGTGTGCGACATCACCGACGCGGACGCGATCCGCGACGCGTTCGCGCTGTTCGCGCCGGACGTTGTGGTGCATCTCGCGGCCCGCGCGGGGGTCCGCCCGTCGATCGCCGATCCCGCGTCGTACGCGCACACCAACGTGGTCGGCACGCAGAACGTTCTCGACGCGGCGCACGCCGCCGGGTGCACCAAAGCGATCTGCGCATCGTCCTCGTCCGTGTACGGCAACTGCCCGAGCACGCCGTTCGCGGAGACCGCGGCTGTCGACCGTCCGATCTCGCCCTACGCGGCGACCAAGCGGGCTTGCGAACTCATCGGGCACACCCACCACCACCTGACCGGCGCGAGCGTCGCCATGGTCCGGTTCTTCACGGTCTTCGGGCCCAGGCAGCGCCCGGATCTGGCGATCCACACGTTCCTCGATCGTGTCTCCACGCGCCGTCCGATCACGCTGTTCGGCGACGGATCGACCTCTCGCGATTACACGTACGTCGATGACATCGTCGCGGGTGTTCTCTCGGCGATCGAGCGCATCGACGAGCACGGATACCGCATCTGGAACCTCGGGGGGGATCACCCGATCTCGCTGAACGATCTCGTCGGGATCATCTCCGATGTGGTCGGCACCGAGCCGATCATCGAGCGTGCCGGGATGCAGCCCGGCGATGTCGATCGCACCTGGGCCGATCTGAGCCGGTCGCGTGACGAGCTCGGATACGCGCCGCAGACGACGATCGCGGACGGCATCGCTCGGCAGTTCGAGTGGATGCGGTCTCGCGCCGACGCCTGACCCTGCCCGCACCGCCTCAGCCCGGGAGCAGCGCCGCGGCACGGGCTCGCGCCTCGCCGTCCGCCGCGTTGACATCCCCGACCGAAGAGACCGGGCTGACCGTGTGCGAACCGCAAACCGACTCGACGATGTCCAGGATCCTGCCGAACGGGATGCGGCGTTCAAGGAACGCGTTCACCGCGACCTCGTTGCTCGCGTTGAACACCGCGCCCGCGTCGCCTTCTGACCTCATCGCCCACATGCCCAACTCGATCGCGCGACGCCAGGCGCCCTCGATCGGATAGAAATCCAGACAGCCCGGGCGGGTGGGATCCATCGGTGCGATGGGCGTGGGTGAGCGGTGCGGGTGCGCGATCGCGCGCAGGATCGGCGTACGCATGTCGGGAGCGCCCATCTGCGCGACGACCGTGCCGTCGCCCATCTCGACAAAGGCGTGGACCGTCGACGACGGGTGGATCACCGCGTCGAGCCTGTCGGCGTCGACGCCGAACAACCAATGCGCCTCGATGAGCTCGAGCGCCTTGTTGACCAGCGTCGCGGTGTCGATCGTGACCTTGGCGCCCATGTCCCAGGTCGGGTGCGCGAGCGCCTGATCGGGGGTGGCGTCGGCGACCTGCTCGGGCGAGCGCTCCCGGAACGCGCCCCCGGACGCCGTCAGCACGACCCTGGCGATGTCGTCCGACAGCGGATCGGGCGGCGCGAAGCCCGGGCCCATTGCCTGCATCAGGCACTGCCACACACCGGCGTGCTCGGAATCCACCGGCAGGATTCGGGCGCCCGTTGCCCTTGCGGTGGGGATCACGATCGCTCCGGCCGCGACGAGCGTCTCCTTGTTCGCCAGCGCCACGTCGATGCCGAGTTCGAGCGCCGCGAGCACCGAGTCGAGCCCCGCCGCACCGACGATCGCGCCGAGCACGAGATCGCAGCCCTCTCTCGCATGCGCCTCTCGCACGATCGATTCCGCGGCGTCCGGACCGACGCGAATCGGTCCCCCGCCGCTCACGATCGCCCGCGTGCGATCGCCGGGATCCCGTGCCAGGGCGCATCGGGTCACGCCCAGTCGTTCGGCTTGCTCGGAGAGCGCGGCGCCGTTCGATCCCGCCGCGAGCCCCACCACCTCGTACCGGTGCGGGAACAGCCCTCGCTGATGCAGCCCGTTCAGGTGCCCGATCGTGTCGATCGCCTGGGTCCCGACCGAACCGGTCGACCCCAGGACGACGACGCGTTTCGTACGGGCGTCCCCCCCGGCGTGCCGGGGTGCCGAGTCGGTTGTTGCTGGATGTCCGCTAGGCTCGGGCAGCACGCTGGTCTCCGGCGGTGCGTCGGCGGGGGGGTCACTCGGGCGCGATCCGGGCGACTTCGGACGGAGACAGCTTCCGGCGGGCGCCGGAGTAGAGACCACGCCGGCGGGGCTTGGGCTCGGATTTCGTGTCCGGGCCGGGTGCCGGTTCGGGATCGGGCTTGGGCTCGGCAGCGGAAGAGGCCGGGGGCGTTGCGTTGTCCGAGTCGCCGTCGGTCGTGCTCTCGCCCGGCTCCCCCTTGCCGCGTCCGCCGCGTCGTCGGCGACGACGACGCTTCTTTTTGTTGCCTTCGGCGGATTCGTCTTGGTCGTCCGACGCGTCGGTGTTCTCCGCGCCGGGATCCGAGGCCGCGGGTTCCTCCGTGGCCTGCTCGGGTCTTTGCTCGTCCCGTGAGGTATCGGCGTTGTCCGAATCGCCGCCGCCCCGCCCGCGTCTGCGACGCCGGCGTCGTCGTTTCTTCTTGCCGCCCCCCTCGCCCTCGGTTTCGTCGGAGTCTTCGGCGCCGGCGATGGGGTTGGCGTCCGGGCCGGCCGCTTCGGCAAGGCGTGCGATCTCGTCCACCAGCTTCTGTGCGGTGGTCTCATCCGCCTCGTCGCTGGGATCGACCGCCCAGTCCTCCCCGGACTCGTCCACCCATTCTTCCACCGGCGGTGGCGGGCGTTTCTTGCGGCTGGCTTTCTCCAGCGACAGATCGCTCCCGTTCGCGTCGTACGCGTAGAAGCTGAAGCGGTCCAGAGAGATCGAATCCGACACGCGGACCTCGACGTTCTTGCCCGAGTGCAGTTCGATCCGGGTCAGCGTGGTGCGCTTGTTGGAGAGCAACGCACCGGCGACCCGCGGGTGTACGACCAACTCGGCCGAGTCGACCTTGGGGTGATCGATGATCGCCGCCAGATCCCGCAACGCGGTCGCTGCGATCGAGTCCGGGTTCTGGATCAGCCCGCGGCCGTGGCACATCGGGCAATCGGAGAAGTGCTGGCTCTCCATCGAGCCCCGCATCCGCTGGCGGGTCATCTCGAGCAGCCCGAACTGGCTGATCTGCCCGACCGTGGACTTGGCGCGGTCCCGTCGCAATCGGTCCTTGAACCGCTGCTCGATCGCTTTGCGATGCGACGCGTGGCGCATGTCGATCAGGTCGAGGACAACCAGCCCGCCCATATCGCGAAGCCGGAGCTGCCGGCAGATCGCGTCTGCGGCCTCGAGGTTGGTCTTGTACGCGTTCGTCTCGGCGTCGCGGGCCGAGCGTGACTTGCCGGAGTTCACGTCGATCGCGACGAGCGCCTCGGTCTGGTCGATGACGAGGGCGCCGCCCGAGGGCAGAGGGACTTCGCGGGCGTGGATCGCCTCGATCTGCTCCTCGATCCCGAACGAGTGGAAGATCGGCGCGCCACCCGTGTACCGCGCCAGCCTCGCCTGCGAGCGCGGGGCCGCGATCTTCATGAACTGCGCCGCCCGCTTCAGGGCGGCTTCCGAGTCGATCACCACCCGACGCACGTCGCTGGTCATCAGGTCCCGGATCGAACGGAGCAGGAGGTCCGACTCGGAGTAGAGGAGGCGCGGGCGGTTGCCGCTCTTGCGTCGGCGCTCCATGTCCTTCCAGAGCCGTGTCAGGTACGCGAGGTCGCGCTTGAGCTCGGTTTTGGTCCGGTCGAAGCCGGCCGTCCGCAGGATGAAGCCGAACCCTTCGGGCAGATCGAGCTGCGCGAGGATCTTCTTGGCGGCCTTCCGCCGGTCGTCGTCCTCCTCCTTGCGCGACACGCCGACCTTGTCCATCCCCGGCATCATCACCAAGAACCGTCCGGGGATCGAGAGGTAGCTGGTCAGCGTCGGGCCCTTGGTCCCCACGCCTTCCTTCAGCACCGCGACCGTGATCTCCTGCCCGCGCTTGAGCGCTTCCTGGATCGGCGGACGCTCACGCCGGGGCGTCTTCTTGCCGACACGCTCGGTCGTCTCGTCGTTGTTGAAGTATTGGGGGTGCAGGTCCGAGATGTGCAGGAAGCCGTTCTCTTCGCACCCGAAGTCGACGAACGCGGCCTGGATCGCGGGCTCGACATTGATCACCTTGCCCACATAGATATTGCCGACGCGGGAGACCCGGTCGGTCGGCTCGGCGAAGAACTCCTCGAGTTGGCCGTCCTCGGTGATCGCGACCCGGCATTCCTCGCCAGGGACGTAGTTGATCACCATCTCGGTATCGACACGAGGTCCGGACTCTTCTGGCTCGTCACGCGCGTCCGTGTCGGTATCGCTCTTCGCGTCCGGCTTCGAAGCCCGCCCGCCGCGCCGTCGGCGACGCTTCTTCGTCGCTCCCGCGTCCTCGCCCTCGGTGTCCGGCCCGTCTGCCTCGCCGGGGCCGGTGTCCGCTCCGTCGGGCCCCTCCACCGCGGACGCCTGGGGTGTCTCCGCGTCGGTCCCATCGGCCGGGACGCCGTCCGTCGTGACGACAGCGTCCTCGGAGACCGCGGGCAGGGGTTCCGCGGCGGTCTCGTCGCTCTCTGCGGCTTTCTTCGCCGCCGTCTTCTTGGAAACTCTCTTCGCAGCCGCTTTTTTGGTCGTCTTCTTGGCCGCCTTCTTGGCGGTCTTCTTGGTCGCGGCCTTCTTCGAAGCCGCTTTTTTGGTCGTCTTCTTCGCGGTCTTCTTGGCGGCCGCCTTCTTGGCGGTCTTCTTGGTCG
>DIYM01000061.1:14118-14295 GCA_002429045.1 Phycisphaerales bacterium UBA6054 | reverse complement strand
CTTCTTGGCGGTCTTCTTGGTCGTGCGCTTGCGCGTCGATGCCTTTGGCTCGGCGGGGGTGTCTGCGTCTGTCGGCGTGGTCTTGTCTTCGTTGGGCGTGTCTGTCACGGGTGGCTCGCTGGGAGTGGTCGTCCGCGAGAACCCCGCGCACCGGCGCGGGCCCGGCTCGATCGGCCG
>DIYM01000061.1:0-14055 GCA_002429045.1 Phycisphaerales bacterium UBA6054 | reverse complement strand
GCCCGGCTCGATCGGCCGGACTCGGTGCTCGGGCGGCATGCGTGCGTGAAGGGCACGTGGGGCTCGCGGGCGTCGGCAGACGGACGTACGGAACGGATCATCCCGCCCGCCCCGGTCTCCGAACCCCTTAATCTGGTGGTTCGGACCGCGGGCGGCACATCTGATGGTTCCGGGCGCCGCGCCCCGGTCATCGCCGGGGGGCTGCCTGGTGATCTTTGGCCGAGGTTTCCCAAGAGCTTGTGAAAAAGTGACTTGGGGTTATTCGCCGGACCAACCGTCGAATACCTCGGGGACGAGTTTTCGTACCCGATCACGGACGTAGGTGCCCGCGTCGGCTTCCGAATCGAACCGGATCGCCTTCTGGGCGATGCGTTCGCACCTCTTGCTATCGAGCCCCCGGACGGCCCGCTTGAGCCTGGGGAGTGATGAAGAGGTCACAGACAGGGTACGCACCCCGAGCCCGATCAGCAATGCGGCGAAGGCAGGGTCCGCCGCCGATTCCCCGCAGCACGAAACCGGGATCCCGCCCCGGTTGCCCACCCGGCTCACGTCCCGGATCAGCTTGAGCACCGCCGGATGGATCGGCGTGTACAGCCCCGCGACCCGTTCGTTGATCCGATCGACGGCCAGGGTGTACTGCACCAGGTCGTTGGTCCCGATCGAGAAGAAATCGACCTCCCGGGCGAACGACTTGGCCTGCAACGCCGCCGCCGGGACCTCGACCATCATGCCCACCGGCACGTTCTCGTCGTACGCCTCGCCCGCTTCGGCCAGATCTTCCATCGCTTCGTGCAGGAAGTACTTCGCCTGGCGGAACTCGGCGATGTTGGTCACCAGCGGGAACATGATCCGCATCGGGCCGTGGGCGCTCGCCCGGAGGATGGCGCGCAGCTGCGTGCGGAACATCTCGGTGTTCTGGAGGCAATACCGGATCGACCGCAGCCCGAGGAACGGGTTGCGCTCGGGTGTTTCGGACCGGCCTTGCGTGTACTTGTCGGCGCCGAGGTCGACGGTGCGGATCGTCAGCGGGCGGCCGCCGAGCCGACGCACGGTGTCGATGTACGCGGCGGTGTGCTGCTCTTCGGTCGGCTCCTGATCGCTGGTGAGATACAGGAACTCGGTCCGGTACAGCCCGACACCCGCGCCGCCGTCGGCGATGACCGAATCGACCTCCTCGGGAAACTCGATGTTGCCTACCAGCGCGATGTCCACGCCGTCCCGGGTGATCGCCGGCTTCTCGGCGTCTTCGTGCAGCGTGATGCGTGATCGCCTGGCCCGCTGGTCCGCCGCATCCGCCGCGTCGATGCTCGCGTCATCGGGATCAAGCACGATCACGCCCCGGGCCGCATCGACGATGACCCGTTGCCCGTCCCGGGCATGCCGGGTCAGGTCGTGGAGCCCGACCACCGCGGGCAGCCCGAGCGCTCTGGCGATGATCGCGGTGTGCGATGTCAGCCCGCCCAGGTCGGTCGCGAACGCGACGACCTTGGCACGATCGAACGCCGCGGTCTGGGATGGCGTCAGGTCGCGGGCGACGATCACGGTGTGCGGCTCGAGGTCCGCCAGCGTTTTGGCGCGCCGCCCCGTGAGGTGCCGCAACAGCCGCTGGCTCAGGTCTTCGAGGTCCGACACCTTGGAGCGGAATGTCGAGTCCGGATGCCTGGCGAACCGGTCGGCGAGGGTCTTGATCGCTTCGGCCGAGGCGTACTCGGCGGAGACAAGCTCGCCCTCGATCGCTTGCCTGATCGGTCCGACGATCGCGGGATCGGAAAGGGCACCGATATGGAACAGGAAGACCTTGGCGGCTTCCTCGCCCATCTCGGTCGCCGCGTGCTTGTGCAGCCCGTTGAGTTCCTCGATCGCGACGCCCCGGGCCGACTCGAACCGCTCCAACTCGGCGGGCACATCGGCGGGGTCGATCGCCCGTCTGGGCGCACGGATGCGTTGCCCGTCGTTCAGGACGAACACGCGACCGACGACCACGCCGGACCCGACCGGGATGCCCGTGAGACTCTGCAAGCCGAGCGTTTCCTCATGCACCGCGGGACGGGCCCGCAAGAAGGCATCGTAGGGGGATTTCTCCGAGCGGTTCAGCCCGGGCGATCGCCCGACAACCCGCCCGGCCCCGTCCGGGCCAACCGGAGTCGGGAGGGCGATCTGATCGGACTTTGGCCCATGCCTTGACCTCGGGGGTGCAGCGTGCCGACTATTAGGGCAGATCCGGGGGGATCTCGGCGGACCGCCGATCTCTCCACATCCGATCCGGGAAGGTTTCGCTGGGCGTGTGAGCCGAGCGGTCCGACCCGGGGCGAACCGACAACCGCATGTCAAGCAAGACGCTCACCGGCATCCTTGAATGGCCGGAGCGCACCGAGGGACGCGTCCGTCAGATGGGCGACGCGAACCGTGTGCTCGAAGCCCCAGACGACCCCTTCGTGCCCGAACAGTTCGGCCAGGAGTTGCCGCTGCGCTCCGGGCTGCGCGTCGAGGTCGAGGTCATCGAGAAGATGCCCCGGCGGCGTCGCAAGGGCAAGCCGCGCAAGCCCCGCCCGGTGGTCGAACGGTTCATCGAGATCGAGGGCGTCCCCCCCGAGGAGTTCGCGAGCCGCAAATCGTTCGCGGATCTCACCTCGATCGATCCGGAGCCGAGGCTCACGCTCGAGCACCCGGGCTGCGCGCCGAGCTGCCGCCTGATCGATCTGTTCTGCCCGATCGGTCGCGGGCAGCGCGGGCTGATCGTCGCCCCCCCCAAGGGCGGCAAGACCACGCTGCTCAAGGACATCGCCACCGGCATCCTGGTCAACCACCCCGACGTCCATCTCATCGCCCTGCTCGTCGATGAACGCCCCGAGGAGGTCACCGACTTCACCCGGTTCCTCTGCGGCAACCTCGACCAGCGAGAGGGGAAAGCCGAGTGGGACAAGCCCTGGAAGCCTGGGCAGGCCGAGGTGGTCGCGTCGTCGAACGACCACGAGGTCAAGCGGCACATTGACATCTCGATCGCGACCATGGAGCGCTGCAAGGCGATGGTCGAAGCGGGCGAGCATGTCGTCGTCGTGCTCGACTCGCTCACCAGGCTCGGGCGGGCGTTCAACCGCTCGAACAAGCACGCGAACTCCGGTCGCACCATGTCCGGCGGCATCGACAGCAAAGCGCTCGAGATCCCCAAGCAGATCTTCGGCGCCGCACGCAACACCGAGGAAGCCGGCAGCCTCACGATGATCGCGACCTGCCTGGTGGACACTGGAAGCCAGGGCGATCAGCTCATCTTCGAGGAGTTCAAGGGCACGGGCAACATGGAGCTGATCCTCGACCGCAAGATCGCCGAGAAGCGCCTATTCCCCGCGATCAACCTCGCCGCATCGGGAACGCGCAAGGACGAGAAGCTGATGGACGATCAGTCGTTCAAGACGATCACCGCCCTGCGACGCCGGATGCTCCAGATGCCCCCGCCGGTGCAGGTCGAGCAACTCCTCACCGCCCTGAAGCGGTTCGAGACCAACGCCCAACTCGTCGGCTCGGCGGGCTGAGAGGCGGCGCACCCCCGGCATTCTCTCACGACGCGACGGCCTCCGTGCCGATGCGCACAGCGTGCGGCGCGACCGGTGCGCGCACCGAACACCCACGAGGAGCCACGCCGCGATGAAGAACACAAAGACCGTCATCGGTTTCGGGGCAGCGATGATCGGGCTCGCGTCGTCCGCCCGGGGCGGAGACCCGATCGCGGTCAACCGAGCCGACGATGCGCCTGCCGTGAACGCGAGCCTGGGGCCCGATTCGGACCCGCTCACACCCGGCGACCAGGTATCGCTCCGATCCGCGATCCAGCACATCAACACCCTCCCCGCCGGCGGGACCTACGCGGTCGAACTGAACGCCGGGAGGACCTACGCGCTCACGGTCCGGGGGCACGCCGAGCAGTTCGCGGCGGCGGGCGATCTCGATGTGCGTCGCAACACGATCGTCCGGTCGGCATCGGGCGCCACCGTCGACGCGTCCGGTCTCGGCGATCGCGTGTTCGATGTCGTCGGGCCGGTCCTGCTGAGGCTGGACCGGATCAGGGTCTCCGGGGGCACCGCCGTCCCGGGCGTGATGGGTGTGGAGACGGGCGGCGGGATCAGAAGCGTCGCCGGTTCGATCGTCGAGTTCGTGGCGGGAGGTGCCGTGCAACAGTGCTCGGCGACCGGCGGCCCGGAGGCGCACGGCGGCGGGATCGATGCCGGCGGCGACCTTCTCCTCCCCTTCGAGACCGACCCGGGCTTCAGCGTGGTGGAGTGCTACGCCGAAGGCGACGGCGGCGGGATCCGGGTCGCGGGCAGCCTTGTCATCGATCGGAGGCAACTCCACATGAGTCGGTGCGAGGCCGGTCGGAACGGCGGCGGGATCCACGCGAGCGGAACGGTCGACATCCGTGGGCGATCCGATGTGTTCCCAGCCGAGTTCGTTCGAAGCAGGGCCTCCGGCTCGGGCGGGGGCCTCTTCCTCGCACCCGACGCCGGCCCGATGGACGCCGAGTTTCTGCTGTTCAAGTTCTGCTCCGCAGACTCCGGAGGCGCCATGGCGCTGCACGCCGCGGCCACGATCACCGGCACCACAACGGAGTCAAACTCTGCCCGAGATGGGGCCTCGCTGTGGATCGCCGGCGATGTCTCTCTCCATCGTGTGCTTTCACGCTACGAGATCGCCTTCGAACGCGGCGGGTCGGCTTACATCGACGAAGGCGGCACACTCCAGATCGCCGACTCACGCATCGAAGACAACGAAGCGGGCCTGAGCGCCGGCAGCATCTTCGTCGGACCGGGCGCCTCTCTGAACGTGTCGCGATCGACGATCCACGACGGCTTCGTCACCGAGCGCGGCGCGAACATCGTCAATCTCGGCACCACGCGTCTCGACGCTTCCCGCGTGGTCTCCGGACGGTTCACCGGCGATGGCGCCGGCGAGGGCGGTGGGGTCTACAACGCCGGCTCGTTCGTCGCGATCAACAGCTTCATCTCGTACAACGGATTCCGCAGCCGGCGGGGCGGGGCTCTGTTCAACACGGGCGATGCCTACCTGGTCCATTGCAACCTGCTCGAGAACACCGGGGAGTCCGGCTCGCTCGTGAACAACCTTGGCACGCTCGGGATGTCGCACTGCGTGGTCCGTGCGTCGCCAACCGGCTCGACGGTCGCGGGATTGTCGATCGACTCAACCGGTTGGAATCTGGACGTGGACGGTTCGGCCGCCCTGTCCGGCCCGGGGGACCGGGCGGGCACCCCGCTCGAGCCGGCCGACCCGGTGTTCACGGGTTTCGTCTTCCCGCTCGCCGATTCGTTGCCGGTCCTGCCGCTGAGCCCCTGCCTGGACGCTGGTGATCCGTCGGGGAGTGTCGATGAGCAGGGGCGTCCGATCTTGACGGACTTCTCCGGGAACCCGCGCGCGATCGGCATGCCGGACATCGGCATGACCGAGACCTGCACAACGGACTTCGCGCAGCCGACGGGCACGCTGAACTTCTTCGATGTGTCCGGCTTCCTCCAAGCGTGGCAGCAGGGGCTTGCTGGCGCGGACTTCGCCGAGCCTCAAGGGTCGTTCGATTTCTTCGACATCGCGGCGTTCCTCGCACGCTTCGCCGACGGCTGCTGAGATCCGATCGCCCGGGCGCAGAAACAACCCCGGGCCCTGTGCCCGGGGTTGGCTGGAAGCGTGCCGGCTTCACGCGGCTTACGGGCAGCCCGCGTTGAACTGGGCGATGTACTCGGAGATGTCGAAGAAGTTCAGCGTGCCGAACGGGGCGGCGAGGTCCGCCGCGTCGTCGCCCGCGTTGAACAGCCCGATGAACGCCGAGATATCGAAGAAGTTGATCACCCCGAACGGCTCGGCAACGTCCGCCACCGAGCAGCCGGGGTTCAGATCGGGCAGGCGCTCGGTGCCGATGTTGACATCATCGACGAACACCTGCCCGCCGCCTGTCGAGGCGTTGACGCGGAGCCGGAACTCCGACGCCCCGATCGCGGTCAGCGGGAGCTTGTACTCGAAGCCCCGCTCGACGCTTCCGATGCCGGAGATGTCGACCAGGTCCAGGCTGGTCCAGCCGATCAGTTCGGTGCGGTACTCGATGTTCAGAACATCGCCCGTGCCCAGGCCGCTGCCGGACAGGACGAACCACGCCCACTGATCGATCGCCAGGAGATCGATCAAGGGCAGGGGAGCGGTCTCCAGGCGCCCGTCGTTCCCGAGCGCCGCGACGAAGTCCGACGACACGATATCGATCGAGCCGTTGGTCAATGCGTCCCAGTTGCGGCTGTCGAGCGAGCCGGTCCCGAAGCCATCGGCGAACGGCAGGACCGCTTCGGTCCGCCCTTCGTCGATCGTCAGATCATCGACCAGCCAGGTGCCCGCCGAGTTGTTCGCGGTCAGGCGGACCTTTGAGCCGTGGAACGCGAAGCCCGCGGGCAGGAAGCCGTCGAACTCGACGTACCCGTTGTCGCCGCCCGGGGAGACCGCCTCGAAGACCGTCACCCAGGCGCCGGACTCCTGCTGATACTCGACGAGCAGCGTCTCGAACGCCGGGACGCCGTCGACGCGTGCCGAGAAGCTCACGGCGTAGTCACTGTTCAGGGAGGCACGCCCCGCCAGCGGGGCGGACTCGAGGGACTCACCCGCGTCGAGCGCCAGCACGGAACCGCCCGAAGGCGCCCCGGCGTCGGCGACGGTGCCCACGCTGCCGCCCGCGGTCGTGAACGAATCGAGCCACGCCGACGATTCGAAGTCCTGCGCCAGCGGCAGCGGGACGCGAGGCACGTACGTGCCCGCCATCATGACGGCGTTGAAGGTGTTCACACGCCCGTGGCCGTAGAAGTTGTCAAACCCCGGCGCGCCGCGGTCGTCGGCCGAGGAATACAGGATGTCCTGGACGTCCTCGGGCGAGAGCTGGTCGTTGGTGGCGAAGATCATCCCCGCGACGCCGGCCGCGATGGGGCTGGCGTAGCTGGTGCCGGAGCCGGGCCCGTAACCCCCGCCCCGGCGTGTGGAGCGGACGCTCGCGCCCGGAGCGACGATGTCGAGCGCGTTGCCGTAGTTGCTAAAGCCCGAGCGGAAGTCGTTGGAGCTGGTCGATCCGACGATCGTCAGGTCGGGCAGGTTGCCGTTGGTGATGTTCTGTCCGTCGTTGCCCGACGACCACAGCAGGATCCCGCCGAGCGCCTTGACGTCGCGGGCCACGGCGTTGTTCGATCCGCTGGTCGCCCCCGAGTACGACGCGTTGACGACCTGCGCGCCGTTGGCCGCGGCCCAGCGGGCGCCCTCGTGGATGTCGAACGTGTTGGCGTTGCCCGAAGTGCGGTTCGAGACCCTGATGGGCATCACCCCGAAGTCCCAGCCCACGCCGGTCACGCCGGTGCCGTTGTTCCCGATCGCCGCGGCGCAGCCGGCGACGAACGTCCCGTGACCGTTGAGGTCCTCGGTGCTCCCGCCGTCGGCTTCGCTGAGGTTGTCGACCGAGTTGTACCCGCTCACCAACGCGGCCGCGAGGTCCGGGTGGTCCGAGTCCACGCCCGAATCGCAGATCGCGATGATCACGTCGGGCGACCCGGTGATGATGTCCCACGCAAGGGCCGATTGCAGCCGGGTGTGCTGCCACGACGAGCCGTACTGGGGGTCATTGGGGACGGTCGCGAGTTGGAACACGCGCCAGTTGGGCTCGACGAGTTCGTACTCTCCGGTCGCCATCAGGGCCCCGGCCAGTTCTCCCTCGGACATGCCCGCGGGGACCTTGATGACCACCTCTTGGGCGAACGAACTCCGCTTGCTCGTCAGCGGCGCCACGCGTGACATCGCCCGCAGTGCGCTGGGGCGCTTGGCCCGCGCGATGAGTTCGCCCGTGAACTCGCGATCCCCCGGGACCTCGGTGAACCGCACCGGGCGGGCACCGGCGAACAGGCCCTGATCGCCGGGCTGCACGTTCAGGGAGGACGTGATCCGGTTGACCGCGCCCGCCGAGAGCAGACCCCCCACGGAGGCTTGGGCGTCCGGGCCCGGGCGTTGGTCATCCGAGGCGGTCGCGGGGGCGGCGGAGCCGCTGACGAGCAACAAAGCGGCGGTGCCGCCGAGCACGCAACGGTGGATCGGGTTCTGACGCATCGAGAAGACCTCCGGTCTGATGGGCGTGGAGTCGGCGTGGTGCCGTGCCCTGTATTGCCTGCCAAACCCCGGGGCAGACCCCGGGCACCCTGTCGCAGCCCGGCGGCGGTCTGGACCGCCCGCCGGGGACTTGGAAACAGGAGTGGCTCCGAACAGAAGATGCCCCCGAACCCGGGCGCAAACCACCCCGCCGATCGAGAAACGCTCCCCCCGCGGGCGATTCCGCCGAAGGACGCTGCCGATCACAATCCTCCGGGTCCGATTCGCCGTGGGGCGTATCGATGACTCACCCAAAGGTCCGAATACCTGTGCGTTCTGCCGCGAGCAGAACAGCCCGCGGGTCCCGGCATGACAACGCCGCGACCGGGCTGCGATACGCGGCGTCGGAGTTGCGGGTTCCGGGTTCGGGCCCGATGGGTGCCCAGAACCACCGATTGTCGGGCCGTCACCGTTCGGGGTGTCGCCGGATCAGGGGTCGTCCTTCTTCCCGCCGCCGAACAGGTCCTTGATGCCCTCGGCGGCGTCCTCGACCTGCTTGGTCGCGTCCTCGACCTGGTTCTGCAGGTCCTCGCCGGCCTGCTTGACGTCGTCGATCACCTGCTCGGCCTGCTCGGTCACGCCGCCGAGCTGCGCTTCGAGCTGTTCCCCGAACTCGCCCACGGCGTCGATGCCCATGTCCTGCAGGGACTCGAGCGAGCCGAGACCGCCCTGCAGCTGCCCGAGGACATCCGCGGGGATGATCCCGCCCCCGGCCTGGACAGAGGCGGCGAGCACGGTCTTGACGACGAGCCCGATCACCTCGCCGAACGTCATCGGCTCGTCCGCGCCCACGTTCTGGAGTTCGATCTGCGGCACGTTGACCGCGACATCCCCGGCCACCAGCGACACCCCGGGCATGTTGGCCAGGTGGACATCGACGTTCTCGATGAGCAGCGACTCGATCACAAAGGTGTACCCGCCTGTCTCGCTCTCGGGTTTCGGAGCGTCGCCCGACTCGAACCGTTTCAGACTATCGAGCACGAACCCGTAGTTCGACGGTTCGCCTCCCTGGTCGAGGTACAGGTCGATATCACTGAGCGTGAGCGTCGAGAGCGTGAGGTTCTGCGTGCTCATGTCCTCGGTATCGATCTGGACGGATGTCCCACCCAGCGCGAGAAAGTGGGGTGTCGTGAACCCGTCCGGGTTTGCCAGTTGAAAGCCGGACATCCCGAAGGTGCCGTCGAACAGACCCACCTCGACGGTGTCGACGGTGGTTTCCACGCCGGTCGCGTAGGTGCCGCCCTGCTCGATGCCGTACTTGAAGATGTCGTCGATTTTCGAGACCCCCAACGCGATCAGGCCGATGAGCAGCACGATCCCGAGGACGACGATCAGCACGAGCGCAATCAGTATCTTTTTCATCACACGGTCCTCCTGTGCAGGGATCCCCCGGCGCGGCAACGACCGCGCCCGCGCATGCTACGCAGCCCGCCCGCTCCAACCGAGGACGCGGGCAGCAAGCACCGACACCCCGGCTCCGGGGGCGATCGGCCGACGCGGCCCGAACGCCGGCGGTCCCCGAGCAAGTCAGGGGTTCTGGAACAGCTGAACGAAGCCCATGACGTCCATCGCGTCGAAGCCCCCGTCGTCGTCGATGTCGGCGGCGGGATCCCCCGCCGAGAACGCGCGCAGGAACTCGGCGATATCGAAGAAGTTCCGCGACCCGCTCCCGTCGAAGTCCGCCAGCGAGTCCAGCACCATCACGTTGAGGTTGGGCATCAGGCGGACCGGCCCGGAACCGTCGTCGATGCGGACGATGATCGAATCGTCGCTCGGCGTGGGCGAGGCGATGAAACCCACCTCAACCACGCCCGGCGCGAGCACGCGGGCGGTGGTGGGCGTGCCCGACCCCGCCTCGAACTCCGCCGAGACGACCAACTCCGATGAGCCCAGCGCGTCGCCCCGCCAGTCCCGGGTCGTCACGACCGCCCGGAAGGGGGAGCCCGCGACCACGCGGGAGGGGGCGACCACCTCGGTCCGGACCGCGTCGATCCGCCCCGCGAGCGTCGCCCGCCAGTCCGCGAAGAGTTGCACGAGCGTGTCCACGGGATCGGGGTCGCTCGCGCGGGTGTCGGGCACGTTGAGGTCCATGTAGTACTCGCCGTTGGCGAAACCGTTCGGCAGCGGGAACGTCCCGTCCCCGAGGTTGTTCATCACGGTCATGCCGCGCCGATTCGAGCCCGAGACGTAGTCCGGCAGCCCGTCGTTGTCGAGATCGGTCAGCAGCAGCGACAGCTGGCCCGTCCCCGCCTGGTTCGTGTGCCCGAGCTCGAACGCACCGTTCCGGTTGACATAGAAGCGGGCGGCGGTGGGCGCGAGCACGAACGACACGATGTCATCGCTCCCGTCGCCGTCGACGTCCGCGAGATCAACCCGCAGCCCGTCGCTGGTCATGTCCAGGGACTGGCCGAGCGTGAACGATCCTTTGCCGGCGTTCATGTACGTGTTGGTCGATTCGCCGCCGTCGTGGATCACGGCCAGGTCGATCAGCGTGTCCCCGTCGAAGTCGCCCGCGGCGACGTCGATCGGTTCGGCATCAACGGAGAGGCTCGCGAACGGGTCGAACACGAAGAACCCGTCGTTGCCGGTGTTCCGGTAGATCTCCACCGCGTTGTCGTTGTAGCGGGCGACCGCGAGATCCTGCAGCCCGTCGTCGTCGAAGTCCCCGACCGAGAAGCCCTCGGGCCCGCCGGGCACCGCGGCGACGCCCGACTCGAGCACCGCCGACAGCGCCGGCACGTACTCGAGCACCCGGACCGTCCCGCCCGAGCGGCTCGAGACGATCATCTCCAACGCGGGGTCGTTGTCCATCTGAGCCAGCTTGAGCCGGCTTGGGGCGCTCGGCATCGCGAATCGCGCCGAGGTGGCCAGATCGAACGGCTCGCCCGCGGCGCCCTCGTAGACCGCGACGACCGCCGGGGACGCCCCGATCACGACGAGGTCATCGACGCCGTCCCCGGTCACGTCCGCCGCCTGGAGGTCGCGCATGCCCGAGATCCCGACCTCGACGACGTCGCCGATCGTGACGTGCGACATGCTCGCGCCGGGCGAGGTCCGGTTGGTCGCGAACACGATCTCGGAGCGCCCCTCGACCGTCGCGGCGATGTCCGCGAACCCGTCGTCGTTGATGTCGGTCGCGGCGAAGTAGCCCGGCCGGCGCGGGTCGAAGTAGTACACGCGCGACTGGTCCTTGTCGTCGGCCCGCGCGATCATCATGTATCCGATGTGCGAGCTCTTGAACGGCGCGGGCGGGGGCGAGCCGCACTGCTCCGGGTTGCGTCCATCGCACGAGCACCGCCCGTCCCCCCCGGCTTCGCGGGCGGCGACCATCGACGCCAGCAGCCTGTCGGCCAGGTCGCCCTCGGTGTTGACGATCGCACTGGCCGCGTCGGCGACCACGTTCTCGCCGGAGAGCACGTTGCCCTGGACCGCGTAGACCAGGTCTCCGGTCTGCCCGGTCAGCCCACCCCGCCACGGGCCGGCCTGCGTCCCCGTGAACGTGACCGCGCCGCCCGAGACATCGATCATCCCGTACTGGCGGGTCTGGTGATTCACATCGATCTGACCGAGCCCCACCAGGATGTCGGCGACCGGCACGCCCTCGAGCAGGCGGTCGCGGATGTAGCTGCGGGTGAACCCGTCGGAATCGCCCGCCGATTGGGCGGTGACGGCTCCGGAGCCTGCCACCAGCACGGGGGTCAGCTCGCGCAGGTCGAGGCGGGTCAGGCACGTCGCCGAACCCAGCCCGATCTCTCCGGTGCGGGTATCGACGATGAGCACGGACCAGGTGCCGGCGGCCGGGCCCGACACCCCGGCGATCACGCCCGCGCCGATACCAAGCAAAGATCGAACATGCCGGCTCGGTCGTGATCGGGTGGGATATCCTCGCATCTCGATCGCTCTCCTTCGTGCCGCCGTGCCCGCCGGGGTGGGGGGCATTCGGGGGTTCGCGTGCTCCGGGCGGGTGGGACACGGCAAGGTACCCCATGCCCCTGCGTGTGCCAACAGATTTCGTCCCCGGGGCGGGCCGGATGGGTCGTGGGGCCCCGGGGTGCGCTAAGCGTTGGCGGTGCAATTGGTTGCCCGAGCGGCCGCCCCGCGAGATGTTCTCCCGAAGGTTGACCTTCGCCGGGGAAGGGTGAAAGATCCTGTCCCGCTCGGACGCCGATCCGGGCGGTTTTCGTGACGGCACCCGGCGTTGGATCCGGGGCCGGATCGGCAGGCTTTCCTGCAAAGCCGCTGTAGCTCAGTGGTAGAGCGCACCCTTGGTAAGGGTGAGGTCGCGAGTTCAAGTCTCGCCAGCGGCTTTCATCGGGCGGGTGCCCGGTGCACAAATCGATTGACAGCCGGCTCGCACGGTCGGCAACCTGCCCCCCCGATGGTCGGGGACGGGCACGAACCGACCGCTATGTGCAGTCAGATGAAGAGGTAGAAGCGATGGCGAAGGGAACCTTCGAGCGGACCAAACCGCACGTGAACGTGGGCACCATCGGGCACATCGACCACGGCAAGTCGACCCTGACCGCCGCGCTGGTCGCCCGTGCCGACTCCAAGGGCCTGGTCCAGGGCGCGAAGTCGTACGCGGAAATCACCAAGGGTGGCACCGTCCGCGACGCCAACAAGACCGTGACGATCCACTCCTCGCACGTCGAGTACGAGACCGAGACGCGTCACTACGCCCACGTGGACTGCCCGGGCCACGCCGACTTCGTCAAGAACATGATCACGGGCGCCGCCCAGATGGACGGCGCCATCCTCGTGGTCGCGGCCGACTCGGGCCCCATGCCCCAGACGCGTGAGCACGTGCTGCTCGCCCGCCAGGTCGGCGTGCCCCACATCGTCGTGTTCATGAACAAGGTCGACCTCGTCGACGACGAGGAACTGCTCGATCTCGTCGAGATGGAGATCCGCGAGTTGCTCAGCAAGTACGACTTCCCGGGCGACGACACCCCGATCGTCCGCGGGCAGTCCAAGCTCGCCCTGGAGAACCCGGGCGACGACGCCGCGTGTGCGCCGATCGACGAGCTGTTCAACGTCATCGACTCGTACATCCCCGAGCCCGAGCGTGAGACCGACAAGCCCTTCCTGATCTCGGTCGAAGACGTGTTCTCGATCAAGGGTCGCGGCACGGTCGCGACCGGGCGTGTCGAGCGCGGCGAGGTCAAGGTCGGCGACACCGCCGAGATCGTCGGTCTGGCCAAGGAGAACACCAACACCACCATCACCGGTGTCGAGATGTTCAACAAGACCCTCGAGTCCGCCATCGCCGGCGACAACTGCGGCGTGCTGCTCCGCGGCGTCGAAAAAGACCAGGTCGAGCGCGGGCAGGTCATCTGCAAGCCCGGCTCGATCACCCCGCACACGAAGTTCAAGGGCCAGGTCTACGTCCTGACCAAGGACGAGGGCGGGCGTCACACCCCCTTCTTCCCGAAGTACAAGCCCCAGTTCTACTTCCGCACCACCGACGTCACCGGGACCGCCAACTTGGTGGGTGCCGAAATGTGCATGCCGGGTGACAACGTCAAAGTCACCGTCGAGCTGCACAAGCCGATCGCGATGGATGATGGGGTTCGCTTCGCGATTCGCGAAGGTGGCCGAACCGTCGGTTCCGGCGTTGTGACCAAGATCCTCGAGTAGGCCAAATCCGAGTGATTCACGCCAATGACCAGCGAAGCACTGTCTTCGTTGGTCATTGGTTTTTTTAGGGATTTCCGCTAATATCAGGGGTCAACCCAAGGTTCCCCCCGTTCGCGGGAAAGCCTCGATCGCTCCTCCGTCTTGACCACGACCGGTCTTGATCGGTGCGGTCACCAGACAGGGGTGTAGCTCAATTGGCAGAGCACTGGTTTCCAAAACCAGCGGTTGCGGGTTCAAGTCCCTCCGCCCCTGCTT
>DIYM01000122.1 GCA_002429045.1 Phycisphaerales bacterium UBA6054 | reverse complement strand
GGCCGAGTTGGCGACGATCAAAGAGCGGTCGCGCACGCTCGCCGGTCTGCTGCAGAGGCAGGTCGAGTCCCCGATCGACGACAGGAACGCGCCGATCCCCGACATGCTCAGCAGGCTCCAGAACGCCGCCCGCCAGGCGGGGCTGGACACGCTCCCCGAGGTGCCGCGCACCGAGAACGAGAGCTTCCAGAACGCGCGTCGGGTGAACTATCGCTATTCGGCGCGCGACCGCAGCCAGGTCAGAGATCCGTCGCTCGAGAAGATGCTCGGCTGGGTCTCGATCGCGACCGAGCAGATCCCTGGGCTGTTTGTCCGCCAGATCTCGCTCAAGCCTCAGGCGAACTCCTGGCTGATGGAGGTGACGTTCGCCCGCTACGAACGCATCGAGGAGTAGCCCGCGGGAACCGACCGCAACTTCGACACGAGTCGGCGGTTGCCGACGAACCGGAAAGCCGAGACGACCATGCGAACCGCGAGAACGAACCGATGCCGTGCCCTGACGATGCCGCTTGCGCTGTGCCTGGCAACGGCCCTGGGGTGCTCGACCTCCCCACGCCTGGCGGACCGCCCCTCGGAGGGCGGGGCCCGGTCGGACCCGGCCTCGGCGATCGCGGAGCTGGAACGCAGGCGGGCGGAAGCACGCCGGATCGTCGCGCAGGCCGAGGTGGCCGAGGACGAGGGCGACACCGATCGCGCGATCGACCTCTACGCCCGGGCGCTCCGGCTCGATGACTCGATGCAGAACGCGTGGAACAACGCCGGCACGCTGCTGATGGGCCAGAACCGCTACGCGGACGCGGTCGGCGCGTTCCAGCGTGCGTCCCAGCTGCTCCCGGGGGACCCTCGCCCGGAGTACAACATCGGGGTCGCGTACCAGAAGAACGGCTGGGGCGAGGACGCGTACCGGCACTTCGGCAACGCGATCGCGCGGGACGGCTCCCACATGCCCTCGATCCGCGGGTACGTGCGGGCTGCCGAGATGACCGGGAAGGCCGATCTCGATCTGCTCGACGTGATCAAGAACGCCACGATCCGCGAGACATCGCCCGAGTGGCGCGAGTACTTCCTGCGTCAGCGTTACCGCGTCGAGGCGGTTCTCGAGGAGCGGTGAGCCCGGCACGCCGCGCCGCGTTCACAGGCGCTCGGCGGCGATCGACGCCAGATCGCTGCGTTCCGAGCGCTGCAGGGTGATGTGCCCGACCAGCCCCAGCCCACGCATGCGTTCGACCGAGTAGCTCAGACCGTTGCTCGACTGGTCGAGATAGGGGTTGTCGATCTGACCGATATCGCCGGTGAGCACCAGCTTGGTCCCCTCTCCCACGCGTGAGATGATCGTCTTGACCTCATGCGGGGAGAGGTTCTGCGCCTCGTCCACGATCATGAACTGGTGCGGGATCGAACGCCCGCGGATGTAGGTCAGCGGCTCGAGCACGAGCCGCCCGTCGGAGATCAGCTTGTCCACCCGCTGCTCGGTCGACTTGCTCTCGGCGTGCTGCTGGCTGGGCGAGCCGCGGGTGGAGAGCAGGTACTGGAGGTTGTCGAAGATCGGCTGCATCCACGCGCCGAGCTTCTCGTCCTTGTCCCCGGGCAGATAGCCGATGTCGCGTCCCATCGGCATGATGGGACGGGCCACCAGCAGCTTCTCGTAGCGTTCTTCCTGGAAGACCTTGGCCATCCCGGCGGCGATGGCGAGCAGCGTCTTGCCCGTGCCCGCCGCCCCGAGGAGGGTGATGAGTTTCACGTCGTCGTCCAGCAGCAGGTCGAGGGCCATGGTCTGCTGGACATTCCTGGCCAGGATGCCGAAGGTCGGCTTCTTCTGCGGCGCGACCGGGATGATGTGCTCGGTATCCGCCAGGCGTCGCCCCAGCCCGGAGTGGGCCTCGTCTTCCATGTCCTTGAGGATCACGAACTGGTTCGGGACCAGCTCGCGGACGTACGGGTCCTCGCCCTCGGGCTCGATCCGGAGCGAGTCTTCGAGGCGCTCGACCGCGAGCATCCGGTCCCGGTAGAGGTCGTCGATCTGCTCGCGGGGGGTGACGAGTTCGAGGAACCCGGTGTAGAGCCTGTCGGCGTCCACCTTCTGGTTCTCGAAATCCTCGGTGCGGATCCCGAGCGCGTCGGACTTGATGCGCGCCGCGAGGTCCTTGGAGACGAACACCGCCCGCTTGTTCTGCTGGTGGAGGTGCCACGCGACGGCGATGATCCGGTTGTCGGGCTTGTCGTCCGAGAGGATCGCGGGGCGGTTGTAGTCCTGCGTGTCGATCCAGATCCGTCCGGTCGCGCCGCGTGACGCGGTGCCGAGTGTCGAGAGGTCGACACCCTCCGTCAGCACGCCCTGGCGCCTGATGCGATCGAGGTGGCGGATCGCGGTGCGTGCGTTGCGCCCGACGTCGTCCTCGCGACGCTTCATCGTGTCGAGCTCTTCGATCACCGGGTACGGGATGATCAGGTGGTTCTCTTGGAACACGAACAACCCGTCGGGGTTGTGGAGCAGGACGTTGGTGTCGATCACGAAGTGCTTGACGCCGTCCCTGTCCGCTCCGCCTGATGCCTGGCTCGTCATGTGACGCTGCGCTCCCGGTTCTCTCATCGCCCGCGGTCCTTACTGGGGCCCGTGCTCCGACGGGAGCATATCGGATCGGATGCCCGGCGCCCGAGATCGGGCGCGATTCATCGGATTTGAGTGTATTCGGGGTGCTCAGCCCGCCCCGCCGGTGAACGTGGAGACGATCGCGATGACCGCGTTGACCGTCAGCGTGAACGCCGCGACCCCGGCGATCGCGGTCTTGAACACCATCGAGAGGGCCCGCCCGGCCGACGCCCCCCGCCCGGACCGGAACGACTCGGACCAGGTGCGTCCGGCCACGCCGCGTTCCGAGATCGCGGCGCCGAGCCCGGCGCCGGCGATGCCCCCGATGACGGCCCCGATGATCGGGATGGGGATCACGATCTGCCCCACGATCAGCCCCACGATGGTGCCGCCCAGTGCGCCCCATCCACCGGCACGCGAGCCGCCGGCCCGTTTGGACCCCGCCATCGACGAGTAGAACTCCACGACCTCACCGATCACGCCCAACGCGATCACCGCGATCACCACCCAAACGCTCAGCACACCGGGCCAGAGCCACTCGACCAGCAGCGCAAAGGCGGCCATCGTCCAGATGCCCGGCAACGTCACCGCCACCATCACCACACCGAACCAGGCCACGCCGATGACGCTCAACGCCACCGCCCACACCAGCACGTCTTCCCAGCCGATGCCCATCATGCCCCGCCCCCCGCCCGCGGAGACGGCGCGGGCTCAGGGCGATCCGGGCTCATCGCCGTCGGCTCGGTCATCATCGCCGGTTCCGGGCTGCTGGGTCTCGGGCTGCTCATCGTCGTCTTCTTCGGGGCCGAACGCCTCTTCGTTCATCTGCTCGATCCAGCCCTCGAGCAGGTCGCGCTGGTAGAGATCGCACTTGATCTCCTGCCCGCCCACCTTGGGATGATCGGGCTTGATCTTCAGGAAGACGATGAACTTGTCCCACTTGCGTTTGTCGACCTCTTCTAGGTCCGCGGGCGTGATGGTCGCGCCGCCGGGCACGGTGAGTGCGAGGCGGGCGGGGTCCCACGCGTAGGAGCGGCCCATGACGCGGAAGGAGTGGACGATCATCACCAGCGCGATCGCCCAGCACACGCCCATGATCGCCCACTGGCTCGGGATGTCGAAGGCCGAAAGCGGTTTGGGGTTGGATGTCGAGGAGGACCACTGCTGCTGGAGCTCGGCGAGGCGCTGGCGCGGGCTCTCGATCGTGGTGTGCTCGGGCGACAGGCGGCCGATACGGGCGAGCGCTTCGAGCCACGCGTGACGGGTGGTCAGCATCGTGGCGCGGAGCTGGCGGCTCGACGCGGCGTTGCCCGAGTCGGCCGTGTTCTGGCGCTTGCGCTCGGGATCGTCGAGACGCTCGAACTCTTCCCCGGGCGAGAGCACCGATGCGTCCCGTTCGAAGATCCCGAAGTCTTCGTCGTTGGCTTTCTCCGCGGCTTCGAGGTACTGCCACTGGGCCCAGCTCGCGAACCGCTCGCCCCGCTTGGGGTAGGCGTGCACGGCGTCGAACAGGCCGTACGCGCCGAACCCGATCAGCACGACGAGGAAGATGGTCATCTTCCGCTTCCAACGCCTGCCCAGCGGCGCGGTCTGGGTTGATCTTTCGCTGGTCCCCTGGTCGGTCATGCGTGCTCCGCTCCCTCGAGTGCGCGGGTGTTCTCGCCGGGTACGCCGCCGGCGCTCGCCCGGATCGCCCGCCGCACCGGCTTATCGGCCGGTTGCCCGCCCGGCGTGAGGCATGCCGGCGATGCGATCACAGATGAGGTATGGGGCCAAGTCTAACGCGAAGACCGCATCGCTTATTCGTTCAGAAGACATCGTTGACCTTCGCCAGGGCCGCCCGCCACCACGCCGCGGCCCGCCCGAGCCCGCCCGGGCGGCGCCGCAGGCTGTCGAACCCGCCCAGATCGGTCCGTTTGGCGGGGATTCTGGGGTACGAGCGGTCGGACAGCATCGCCCGCGTCAGCCACGCCGAGTGCTGTCTCCGGAACCGCTCGCCCGCAGACCGCTGCAGATCACCGATGGTCTTTCCACGCCAACGCATCGAGGGATTGTATCGGTCGCGGCGTGCGCCTCAAAGAGCGCCATCGGGAATCCGGGGCCCGGCCCGGCGCACGCTTAGGGCTTCTCGATGACGAACTCCTCGTTGTCGACCCCCGGGACCCGGATCAGTTTCCCGCCCTTGCGCTCGAACAGCGCGATCCAGGCTTCCAGCGGCATGAGCGTCAGGTGCAGCGGGGTCCGCGCGAGGAACTTCCACATCCTGTTCCGGTCCGCACGCGGGTTGATCTTGAACGCCAGGTACTTCGACGACACGCGCCACGACTCGTCCACCGCGGCGACCACGTCCTCGGGGCGCAGATGCTCGAAACAATCGGTGGACATGACCAGCTCGAACCGACCGTCCTCGAACGGCAGGTCGGTCGCGCTGGCGAGGTGGACATCGAGCCCTTTCTTGCGTCCGTCCTCGATCGCCTTGGGCGCGACATCGACCCCGGTTGCTCGCACGCCGAGTTTGCCCAACTCGCTCACGGCCCACCCGATCGAGCACCCGATGTCCAACGCCGACTCGACCGGGAGGTGCCCGTCGCGGACGGCACCGACGATCTCTTTGGCGTGGGAGTATCCGTCCTTGGAGTGATAGCCGAGGCGGTAGAGCCTGCCGTAGACCTTGCCGTAGAACTCGCCGCGTCCGGTCAGAGGCTTGAGGGGAGCGGCGGGCGCTTGGCTGGTCATAAGAGAGCCTCCGGGATCATGTGGCGCGAAGAAGAGGCCATCCTACTCGGAGGCGGATCACACGCCGGGTTGGGGCTCGCAAAATCGTGCTTTCCGGACGGGTTCCGGCGCCGGATATACAGTTCGGCGCGGGCGACCAGCCCCAGCCGACGCACCGTTCAGGGAGCCGACCATGACCACCGCCGCCGCCTCGCCGTTCGAGATCCGCACCGCCGACATCCTCCGCTCGCTCGACGAGACCGGGCAGTACAAGCACCTGCACCTGCTCGACTCGCCAATGGATGCCGAGGTCCGGATGATCGGCGACGACGGCGCCGCACGCGACACCCTGTGCTTCTGCTCGAACAACTACCTCGGGCTGGCCAACCACCCCGACGTGGTCGCCGCCGGCATCGAGGGGCTCAAGCAGTACGGCGCGGGCACCGCGTCGGTCCGCTTCATCTGCGGCACCTTCACGCCCCACGACACGCTCGAAGGCACCATCGCCGAGTACATGGGCACCGAGTCGTCGTACACGTTCGTGTCGTGCTGGACCGCGACCGAGGCGCTGTTCCCCACCGTGTGCGAGCCGGGCGACATCATCCTGTCCGATGAGCTCAACCACGCGTGCATCATCGACGCGATCCGCCTGACACCGGTCATCAAGAAGGGCGTGCTCAAGGGCGTGTACAAGCACGCGGACATGGACAGCCTGCGTGCCAAGCTGCAGGCCGCCCGCGATAACGAGGACGTCACCGGGCAGATCTGGGTCATCACCGACGGCGTGTTCTCGATGGAGGGCGCCGTCGCCGACCTGCCCGCGATCCGCAGGCTCTGCGACGAGTTCGGCGCCATGCTCGTCGTCGACGACTCCCACGGGCACGGCGTGATGGGCCCCACCGGGCGCGGCACGCACGAGCACTTCGGCATGTGCCCCGGGGCCGACAACTCCGATCCGTCCAAGGGCACCGTCGACGTCTTCACCGGCACGCTGGGCAAGGCGCTCGGAGGCGGCGCGGGCGGCTTCGTCGCAGGCTCCAAGAACCTCACCGAGCTGCTGATCCAGCGCGGGCGCCCCACGCTGTTCAGCAACGCGCTGCCCGTGACCGTCGCGTGCAGCGCGAACGCCGCGATCCGGACGCTGATGGACGAGCCGGAGCGGGTCGCACGGCTCCGCGACAACGTGGCCTACGTCCGGGCCGAACTGGCCAACGCCGGCTTCGACGTCCTCGAGTCCCCCACCGCGATCTGCCCGATCATCGTCGGCGACACCGCCAAGGCCATCGCGATGTCCAAGGCCCTGCTCGACCACGGCGTGTTCGTCATCGGCTTCGGGTTCCCGGTCGTGCCCGAGGGCACGGCCAGGCTCCGCATCCAGATGTCCGCGGCCCACACCCGCGAGCACATCGACTCGCTGGTCGCGGCGCTACGTTCGTTGCCCGGGGAGTAACAGGATGGAGCAAAATGGACTTGGCGATTTCATTCTGAGAACACGCCGCAACCTTGAGAAGATCGAACGTGCGGACGAACCAGACTCGGATAAGTACGAAGTGACGCAGTTGATCAATTCACTGCTCGGGATCGTTGTTTTCTCCAAGGAAGATCCGAAGATTGATGTTCCCCCGGTCGGGCCCGAGCAGCTGCTAGCGGATGGCTGGCCTCATGGTCTCGTGCGTTCAGCCGACGGCCGTGAGCACAACCTGCAGGAGATCGTCGGGTTCATGCGCCACGCCGTCGCACATTACCGCATTCAGCTTGAGCCAGAAGAGAACATGATTGCGGGCATACGGATGTACAACGATCCTCCAGGCAAGGACGCACCCCGATGGTCGGTCACTCTCAAGATCAGTGAACTCCGACTGGCGGTGGACAAGATTGCTATAGAGATGTTGCGGCTGATCGATCCAAAGCTGTTGCTCAATCCTTGAGCACAAACGTCACCTTCATGTGCACGCGGTAGGACGTGATCTTGCCGTCCTTGATCTCCATACTCTGGTCCTGCACCCAGGCGCTGGTGACGTTCTTGAGGGTCTTGCAGGCCCGCTCGATGCCCTTCCCGATCGCGTGATCGAAGCTCTTGTCGGACTGGCAGGTGATCTCGGTGACTTTCGCGACGCTGGAAGCCATCACTCGTTCTCCTCGTTGTGTTTCGTCCCCGGGGCGAGTGTACCAGAGCCCTCGGGCATCCCATCGCGGGATTTCGTGCGAACCCCGTCGCCGGCGTGCCGATACCATCAACCATGAGCGCAGACACTCCAAGCGATCCGGTCGTCGACAAGATCGGGCTCATCGGGCTCGGTGCGTTCGGTCGTCTGGCCGCGTCGTGCCTGGCCGAGCACGCCGAGGTGCGGTGCTACGACCCCGAGCTTCCCGACGACGAAGTGAGGTCCGCGGGGGCGACGCCCGCGCATCTCGAGGACGCCGCCGACGCGCAGGCGGTGGTGCTGTCGGTGCCGGTGCAGGCGATCCCCGCGGCCTGCTCGGCGATCAGCGGCATGCTGGCCGAGAACACGCTGGTGTGCGATGTCGGCTCGGTGAAACTCCGCCCGATCGAGTGGATGCTCGCGGCCCTGCCTCAGCACGTGCAGGTGCTCGGCACGCATCCGCTGTTCGGGCCGCAGACCGTCGAGGAGCTCGGCGGGATCTCGGGCGAGCCGATCGTGCTGTGCCCCGCCCGCGTCAGCGAAGAGACGTTCCGAACGGCGTACGAGTTCTGCGAGAAGGCGATGTGTCTCAAGCCCGTCCAGATGACCGCCGACGAGCATGATCAGCAGATGGCGTTCGTGCAGGGCATCACGCATCTGATCGGGCGGGCCGCGTCGAGTATGCGTCTCGAAGCGTTCCCCACCGCCACGCTCGCGTACGAGAAGCTGCTCCAGATGAAGGCCAACGTGGAGAAGGACACCCCCGAGCTGTTCGACGCGATCCAGCGGCTGAACCCGTACGCGATCAACACCCGCAACGCCTTTCTGAACGCCGTCAAGGACATCGTTGAGACGGCGGACTCGGCCGAGCCGGCGCGGAACCGCTGAAGCCTCAGCGTCGCGGGTTGCGCGCCGAAGGGCGATCGATCCCGTCCCTGACCGGGCCGATGGGCGAGCGTTTCGGGGAGCCTTCGGGTGGCTGGCGCGCGGGCGCCGGCTGGGAGGCCCGCTCCGGGCCGGCGGGAGCGGGCTCGGGCTCGGGCGCACCGTCGGGATCGATCCGCGCGAAGAGCAGGCGCCCCGCCGCGGTCTGCATCGAGCTTGTCAGCGTCATCTCGGTCTTCTCACCGATGCGGGGTTCCCCGTCCTCGGCGACGACCATGGTCCCGTCATCGAGGAACCCGATCGCCTGCCCGGGGTGCTCGCCGCGCCGGACCAGCTCGATCGTCACGACCTGCCCGGGGAGCACCGGAGGCTTGAGCGCGTCGCTGAGCTCGTGCAGGTTCAGCACCCGGACCTGCTGGATGCTCGCGATCCGGGCCAGCCCGGTGTCGGTCGTCATGATCGACGCCGGCATCGCGCCCGCGAGCTCGATGAGCATCTGATCGACCGCACGGCGGGTGACCGGCGTCGCGTCGATCGAAACGTCCGCGCTGGCGAGGCGCTGGAGCTTGGCGACGTTGTCCAGCCCGCGCCGCCCGGCGGTGCGCTTGACGCGATCGCCCGAATCGGCCAGCGTCTGCAGCTCTTCGAGCACGAACTCCGGGATCAGGATCGGCTGCTGGACGACGCCCGTGGACGCCATCCCGACGATCCGACCGTCGACCAGAACCGATGTATCGAGCAGCACCGGACGCGGCCCGCGGCGCTGCTTGGCGAACTCCACGTACGGGATCACGAGGCGGAACTCGTCCTGGGTCTGCAGCACGGTCGAGATGCCCAGGTACGACAGGCTCACGCCCAGGAGCACCTTGAGCGCCGGGATGATCGGCGAGGGCTTGATATCCCACGTCGCGATCACCAGGTCGATCACCGCCCCGATCGCCCAGGCGGCGAGCAGGCCCGCGATCAGCCCGAACGCCACGCCCGAGACGACCTGGATCTTTTTGGTCGGCGTGAAGATGTCGACCGCCAGGAACACCATCGCCAGCAGCAGCGCGATCAGCACCGGGATCCACCACGTGATCGCCAGCCCCACATCGAACTCGCCCGTGGGCTTGGAGCCCACGCGGATGACGTAGAGCATGGTCAGGAGCACCATCAGCGTCACGAAACCGATCCGCACGAGGCGCAGGATCATCCGCAGGTCCCGGCGCGGGTCCCGGCGGGCGTCGGTTGTCCGGTCCTGGCTCGCTCGGTCGGCGCTCGGTCGGTCGGCGCTCGGGCTTTCTGGGCTGGCGTCTGGCATCGGGCTCCCCGGGGGGCGGAATCGGCCCGGGGGAAGTGTACGGGCGGG
>DIYM01000082.1 GCA_002429045.1 Phycisphaerales bacterium UBA6054 | reverse complement strand
CAGGCCCCGGTCCACCAGCCCGCTCGGGCCCGTCGACCCGAGCACATCGAACACCAGGACAGAGCTGTGGGCGACCATCGCTCGCCCGCACTCGGTCACGATCGTCGGGTGCTCGACCCCCGCGCCGTCGCAAACCGAACCGATTCGGTACACGATGTCGGACGCGTACTCGTCCAAGGAGTAGTTCATCGAGGAGGGTGTGTTGGTCTGCGAGCCCTGGTAGTCCACCGCGAGACCGCCCCCGACGTCGAGCATGCACAGCCCGGTGCCGAGTTGCTTGAGCTGAACGTACACGTGCGCGAGTTCGGTGATGCACCGCTTGACCTGCCCGATGTCCTGGAGCTGGCTGCCCGAGTGGCAGTGGAGGAGTTGCAGGCACCCGAGCATGTCGTGGCGGGCCAGGGTGTTCACGGCGTCGAGCAGCTCCGAGATCGTCAGCCCGAACTTGCTCTTCACGCCCACCGAGTCCGCCCAACGCCCCGAGCCGCCCGAGGCGAGCTTGACCCGGACGCCGATCATCGGCGTGACGCCGTGCTTCTCAGCGAAATGGATGATCAGGCGGAGTTCCTTGGCGTTCTCGACCACGGGAACGATCCGGCGCCCGAGCTTCGTCGCGAGGATGACCGCCTCGATGTAGCGGGCGTCCTTGAAACCGTTGCAGATGATCAGCTGGTCGGGCGTCTGGACGGTCATCGCCATGACCGCGAGGAGTTCGGGTTTGGAGCCGACCTCGAGCCCGAACCCGAGCTCGTGCCCGAAGTCGCGGACCTCGTTGACGACCTGACGCTGCTGGTTGACCTTGATCGGGTAGACGCCCGCGTACCCCCCCCGGTAGGCGTTGTCGTGGATCGCTCGCTCGAAGGCTTCGCGCAGGGACCGGAGCCGGTGCTCGAGGATGCCCGAGAAACGCAGCAGCACGGGCGTATCGATGCCACGCTCGCCCAGGCCTCGGACCACCTCGTGGAGGTCGATCCGGGGCCCGCCGATGCCGTCGGGCCTGGCCTCGACCGTCGCGCGGTCGCTGAGCCCGAAGTACCCGCCGGACCACGCGTCGATGCGGTACAGGTCGGCCGTGTCCTGAGCCGACCAGGGGGGTTCGGATCTGTCCGAGCCCGAGGGGTCGATCTTGGGTGCGTCTGCGATGCTCATCGCGCAAGTCTAGTGGCGAGCGACCGGCCCGCAGGGTCCGCCTACCGTCACGACCGGTATTTTCTTCGCCCGTGAGCACCATGTCCCATGCGAGCCTGAGATGACGATCCGAGCATTCCTCGAAGAGCACTTCCGCCATTTCAACGCCGCGTCGGCGCTGGACTCGGCGAGGGGCTACGAGCGGCACCTCGCCGGCGGGGGTGAGATGATGGTGACCCTCGCGGGCGCGATGAGCACCGCCGAGTTGGGCAGGTCCCTGGCAGAGATGATCCGCCGGGGCAAGGTGCACGCGATCACCTGCACCGGGGCCAATCTCGAAGAGGATGTCTTCAATCTGATCGCCCACGAGCATTACGTGCGGATCGCCGACTGGCGTGACCTCACGCCCGAGGATGAGCAGGGCCTGCTGGAGCGTCATCTCAACCGGGTGACCGACACGTGCATCCCAGAAGAGGAAGCGGTCCGACGCATCGAGCGGGCCGTCTTGGAGCACTGGAGCGACGCGGACCACGCCGGTGAGCCGATGTTCCCTCATGAGTTTCTGATGGGCATTCTGCGTTCGGGCAAGCTCGAGCCGTCCTACCAGGCGGATCCGAAGGACTCCTGGCTGCTCGCAGCCGCCGAGGCGGGGATCCCGGTCTACGTGCCGGGCTGGGAAGACTCGACGCTCGGCAACATCTTCGCGGCCCGGGTGATCGACGGCACGCTCAAGACCAGCGCGACGGTCAAATCGGGCATCGACTACATGATCCATCTGACCGAGTGGTACACGCGAAAGGCTGCCGCGGGGATCTCGGTCGGGTTCTTCCAGATCGGTGGGGGGATCGCGGGGGACTTCCCGATCTGCGTCGTCCCGATGCTGCGCCAGGACCTCGGTCGTGACGTGCCGCTGTGGGGCTATTTCAGCCAGATCTCGGATTCGACCACCAGCTACGGTTCGTACTCGGGGGCGGTCCCCGCCGAGAAGATCACCTGGGAGAAGATCGCGCCGGACACGCCCCGGTACATGATCGAATCGGACGCGACTATCGTCGCCCCCCTGATCTTCGGATATCTGCTGGACTGGTGAAGCACTGGCTCGCCGGGTGGGCGGCCGGCGTCTACGATTGCCCCCAGCCGGAGAGGTGGCTGAGTGGTTGAAGGCGCACGGCTGGAATCCGTGTTTACGGCTTGTCCGTAACGGGGGTTCGAATCCCCCCCTCTCCGCTTGATTCCGAAAGACGCCCCTGAGAACCTCTCGGGGGCGTTTTCGTTTGGGAAGTGCTGGGGTGAGTTCCAGATGAGTTCCCAAACAGGCCGAATCCGAGCCACGGGGTGAGTTCCCGTAGTCTCTACACAGCCGACAAAGGCAAAACATCGAGTTTGCACTTACTATTGGCAATCTCGTCCGGACTCAGTGCTTCTTCGACACTCTTTGTCTATGTCTCGGAGTATTACCTCACGATAGCTTTCTCACATCGATTCAATCTGCTCCAGCAACAATGGGAGATCCATGTCTCAGCCCAATCAAACTCAAAGGGGACTTTCCCGTCTCGAGTCGGCTAGTCACCCAGAGCGTGAGTCGACTGAACAACCGCAAACTGCTGCAGGAAGAGGTGCTACTGGAAGGGATGTTGACAACCGTGCCAAAAATGACATATCGATCCCAGCGATGAGCGGTTCTCCAGTAGGGATGCCGAAGCACGTTAAAAATCAACCATGCAAGCAAGGAAGCGCAGCGTGACGGAATCAAATGAAGCTGAAGATGGCCTCGGTCTGCAAGTGTGTCAGGAACGCAGGCGACCAAATCTGAATGAAGTGAAACGCAATCCCAGTCTTGAAATACAACCTGAGACAGGATCCGGTATTGAGAATACCCTAGATATCTTGATGTCAGGTGCACAAAACAGCTTTGAATGTTTCGAATCCGCAGTAGGCGAGCTGACGGAGTTTGCTTCGCCTGCAGAACAATTTGAAATCAACCTTCGGATCTTGAGACTAGAATCGGAACGCAGCGCTTCCAATAAAGAACTCTTGCGTGCTCTCGAACAGGGAACCAAGGATCTTCCGCATCGTCAGCGAAGGCTGGTTTGGCTCATGCTTGCAGGTCGCAGTGTCTCGGCTATGCAAGAGGAACTAGGGATAAAGAGGTCTCAGGTCTATGTGACGCGCGATGCTGCGATCCAGCAGCTTCGCCGCTCATTAGGTGCATTCGTGGATTGACAGGGCAAATTGCCGGAGTTCGGAGCGCGGGACTCCGGATTCCGTTTCTTCTTCCCGCAGCCAAACTGCCCAAATCGGGCGCTTTCCCAAAGGAGCTATCTATGCCTGAGAAACCTCAAGTCGACAAGCGCTCCAGCGAGTACACCTCTGGCGATTGGGTTGAAACCATCGCTGGGAACTTGGTGAACACCAAGACTAACGAGATTGCGACCAGTGGGGGCAAGCCGCTTGAAGTTGATGAACGTGGCAACCTGAAGTAATCCAAGCTGGTGGCGGCCGAGAGGCCGCCGCCGGTGTTCACGGAGCCGCGGTCTGCTGGCTCTGACCCCCTGACACAACCCAAGGAGATTGCGATGCCCTGGCTCCGGTGTCATGGTCGTCGTGCGCGTGACCCGAACTGGGTCAGTGATCCGTACGGCTCGCTCAACAGCCCTTTGTTGAGGCTGAGCGGCGTGGGCGACTATGTTGCCTGGTCCGATCTGGAGCGGGTCAAAGTCGTCCTTATGCAAGTCCTGCCTACCAGGTAGCACCCTCTGGGCGAATGGCTTCCCAGGTCGATCCTATTTACTTCGAAAGCACACCATTGGAATCTCTATGTGATTCCTCAAGCTGATCCAACTCAGCTCCAACAGCCAGAGCTCGCTCTGTGAGCGAACTCATGCGCCGTTCCAAATCGGCTGCTGCGGAAGCCAGTGCGGCGAGGCCTTCTCTGGGCACGATTTCTGACACGACGCGTTCGTGCTCTGCCAACCGTGTCTCGGCGCCGATGCCGTAGATCAACCAATCCAATCGAATCTGATACGCCTCACAAACTCTTTTGAGCACGTCAAGGGTTGCATGGCCGTGAAGCGCCTTCCTTAGGGTTCCGTCAGCGATTCCTACTTTCGCGCAGATATCGATTTTTTTCTCGCCTTCAAGCACGGTTCGCAGCCTGGCAGTCATTTCGGGCGACAACATCGACACATGCTACTGGGAATCTTCTACTGAGAAAGGTCTTCCTCGTCTTGGGAGCAAAAAACCCGGCATCGTGTACTAGTCCACATTTCCGTGCTAGCAGGCGGACCGATTTGCTGGCGCCTCTTTCATGTCTTCGCGCGACTCCAGAACACGAAGAGAGCCGTCTGCAAAAAGCTGTGACACCCAGTGCAGCAGTCCATTTGCTGCAGCAAGCCGCATACTCTCGCCGTGTCATGGATCTGGCATTGTCTAGTAGGCTGGCTGCCGGAGACAACGAGCAACGGTGGCGCAAATTGAAGAGGGAAAGGAATCTCCTCTTTCGGGACAAATGATGACTCACTGAGTTACGTTCTCGCATGATGTCGACTCTCTCTGCAAACAGATACTGGGTGATCTCGCAATCGTGAGCCTGGCAGGATTGTCGGCATCGTTGATGATCGTGATTCGAGTGGCTGCATGCGATCCGGCTAAAGCAGCGGCTCCGACGAATGGCGTGAAACGCATGCTGATCCTCCTCGACGATTGGGTCTTCCGGTGCGCTGGGGGTCGACATCCTGCCAAAGCGGAAGCCCTAGGACGGGCGTAACCAGACTGCTGAGACAGTGCGAAGGGGGATTCGCCTTCCAACTGGCCGGAGACGATGGCTATGTGATTCTGAGCGGAGGCGAGTTTCTGACGATCGAAGCAACCCAAGCCAGTATCGTGGTTCTGCGAACCAACACCCCTCACGATTTGCACTACATCCGCTTCACGAAAACCGATGGCTGATGACATCCACTCTGCGGAACGAGGATGAGATCCTCTCGGAGACTAGCGGCATGTTGAGTCCGAGGATGAGCGTGAAGCGGATATCACCAGGCGTAAAGTCGAAGCTGGGGACGCGACAGTCGATGATCTGACATAGCCTGCCGATACGTGGTTTCAGGCTCCAGTCGAGGCACCCATGCTGAGACTGACTGGACTTACAAGGGGGAACATGGCTGCTATCGTCTGACAAAAAACCCGCGAGTTGATACGGCCCGCGGGTGAGGAGAGATGTATCGATCGAGATTGGCCCTAGCCGAACATGAACGTACACCACTTTGGCCTCAGTTTGCAGATTGACACAGAAATCGACGGAAGCCGTCAGATCTGTGTGTCGGCCGCTCTCTGGCCAACTAGGAACTCAAGGACGAGTTCCTGACTCGAGATTGGCAGGGATCCGATCAATCGCTTCACCACCGGATCGCAGTTGCACAGCGACTTCTGAAGCCGGTAGGCAGCCCTTGCTGCCGCGGCGCACTGCTGGCTGCTGCCACAGTTTTCAAGGTCGGTCTCGTAGGCTCCGCACGCCTTGTTGAGGCACTCGATGCATTCTGCGGTGGCCCCGACTGGCGCAGGATCGCACCCGACCGTGCCGTCGCTCGGCGCCGCGGGTGACCCCAAGATGCCTGCGACAGACATACACACCGAAACAAACAAACCTGCCATGCTGAAACTCCTTTCCGCCGTCTGTGCGGCTTGAAAGGGATCAGAATGGGGTCATAGATCACCAAGATGTGCCGTGGCACACGAGAGCGCAACTCTTCACTCGACAGCACGAATGTGTGCAGAAACTGGGCATGCAGACGTGATTTTGACACACATCTGTGACTGTGTGCCGCCACTCGAACGAGTTGTAACGCGCGGCCTGCGGGTTAGACTGGGCTGATGAACGATCCCAATCTGACGGCCAGGATTCGAGTCGCGACCAAGGGCCAAAATACGCGCGAGGTTTCCTACACGACGGGTGTGAACAGAGAATCCGTCCGCCGCTACCTGAAGGGTGGCAAACCAAGCGTTGAGTTCATCCGTCAAGTATGCCTCAGATACAACGTGCTCGCCGACTGGCTCATCCTTGGTGAGGGGCCACGCACGCGAGAAGAACTCAAGAGCGAACTGCTGGCTGATCTCGACTCCGACCGATTCGCCGAGGCATGGGCCGAACGCTTCGCCAGGGTCGAATCGCGCCTGATCGCGATCGAGCACATCCTCACCACGGATCGATCTCTTCGATCACAGTCGGCGGATCCCACACCAACTGAAACGGGCGGCTCCACTGTGAAGTCTCAGATGGCAGGCCCGCAGCGCGTTTGAGAGAACCAATCTAGGTGATATCCTATATCTATGTGGTCACAGCGTCTTCAATCCGAGATCGCACAAGGAAATCCGTTCGACCTCCGCGATATCGTTGATGGATTGACGGCGGACCGAGAGGACGAAGCTCTAGCGATCATCGCCCAGTACGCCGATTATCGACGTCAGAGCCGCCAGCTACTCGACTTTGAAGAGATTAGGCGGGCCTTCCCCTGGATCTTTGAGTCTTCCGATCTGCTGAGAGCCGCGATCGACCTGTCCACGGATGTCGCGGCTGCACTACAGCAGAATCCAATGAAGTACGCTGATGCCATCGCGGCGAGCCATCCGCTTGCCAGAAAAATGGTTGCACAGCTCAAAGAAGAGTGGGTGAAGCTTGGTGCCCCGGGTGATCCTTCCCTTCGCGACGTTGAGTTGCCATGCGGCTTTGGTGAGGGCTTCGATCACGATGAGTTGAGGTTCCGTCTAGAACGTCTGGTTGATCGAACACCAAGATCGGCTCTGTACGAAGCCACGGAACTGCTTCCAGATGAGGCGGGGGGACCTCGGCCGGTTTGGATCAACATCTTCCGCTCAGACGAGTCGGAGAAGCAGTATGAATCACATCGTCCCCGACTTTCGGCGACCTGCGGTATCGCACCCGAGCGAGAGCGAGGAACGTCTCAGAACGGCTCATTCTACATCGCGGGTGAAGGGGTGGTTTATCGTCGGAACGAACAGAACACCAATGGCAAGCATTCCGACCCCGAACGATTGCTCCGTGACTTTGCAGAGATCGCCCACGCAGTTGCGCGGATTCATGCGAGCGGCTGGGTCCACGGCGACATCAGCCCAAGGAATCTTTGCATCACGCATGATGGGCGGTTCAGCCTGATCTGGCGCGAACCAGGAGAACGTGCAGGTATCGGTGATGTGGACGCGATGGCTTATGGCCCTCTCAATCCTGGGGGTTGCATGGCGCCCGAGGTGTATCGCGGAAAACCCTGCATTCCGTCCAGCGACATCTATCAGTTCGGTGCGCTGCTCGGTTGGGTGTTGACCGACCAGCCATTGAACGGCGTCGCCTTCAACGATGCCATGGACTTCCTCGGTGGGGACGCGAGTCGTCAAGATCCGAATCTGTCCACGCTGCCACCGGCGATCAGATCGCTCATCACGGAATGTACGAGCGAATCCGCATCCGATCGGCCTGTGTCCATGGCGATTGTCCAGGACCGGATCGAGCGTTATCTCGCGAAAGAGCCTGCAAGTCGATGTGCACCGACGGAAGTCCGCGTGGCTATGTGGATCCGACGGCACTATGGACCAGCGACCGTTGCGCTCTTGGTGTTGTTGGCCTTGGCCGTGCTCGGACTCTCACTGCTTGATGCACGGCACCAGAAGAAGATTCAGCTCGTTCAGGATGCCTCGCTGGCCGAACGTCAGCGATTGGTGGAGGCTCACAGGGCTCAACTGCAGAGCCTTGGAAACCGGCTTTCTGAATCTGTGGCGATCAACCAGGGATCGGATGTCCGGGAGCGGATCGCCAATGAGCGCGTACGGCAAGCCGAGGAAACTATCCGGTCGTCTGTTGAGCGGACCATATCAGTCATCCGTGACTGGCAGCACGAAATCCTGGCGATCGAATCGACTGACCCAGTCAGAGTACTCTACATCTTGACGCTGGTCGAAACACTCGAAGCGGCAGACCATGAGCTCCGCAACGCGCTCCTTGAGGATTCAACCGGGATCGCGATCGCTGAAGCGGATCAGCTTTGGCAGGGCGGCGACCGTACATTCAGTACCGCGCTCTGGCATGTCCTTGCTGCGCGGCAACTCCTAGACGGCGGAAACCAGGATCACGCGGCGTTGTATCTGGAGAAGGCCGAGACGATGTTGGATGGACTGCCCAAAGGCCATTTGCTGGGTGCACCGCCCTGATCGTTCGGTAGCTCGCTGAACCATCCGTTTGCACCGCCTGAGTACGGGTTATTGAATCCCGTTGGGTCCAAAAACTCGGCCGAGGCCGTTTGCAGCCGTTCAAGCCGTATCCTGATCGATGCGAACGACCCTCCACCCCTGACAACTCCTCAGCGTGATCTTCGCCGGCATGCTCAACGAGCATCAACAGCGCGTGGTTGAGTGCCTGAAAGCCGAGAACCAGGTCCTCCGCGAGCAGCTCGGCCCGAAGCGCATCCGGCTCAACGACGACCAACGCCGGCGACTCGCCGTGGTGGGCAGGGCCATCGGACGCAAAGCCCTCTCCGAGATTTGCTCGATCGTCACGCGCGACACCATGCTCCGCTGGCACCGCAAACTCATTGCTCAGAAGCACGACGGCAGCGGGTCGAGAAGGGCTGGGCGGCCAGGCGTCATGCGATAGGTTGGCCGCGGGCACCGGATTGTGATCGCGCCTCGGGTGGGGGGAGCTTTGGTGACAGCTCTGGTTCTCGATCATGCACGATCGAGGGGTCCGAAGCTCAGCGTTCGATCACTACGCCCGGCGCTGTGCGTTGCGCGGTCGCCATCCCCTCATCCGTCACGCTAGTTCCGTGCACACTCACCGATCGCAACGACGAGAGCCCGGAATCCGGGCCGAGAAGATCGGGCAGGCATGCATCGGTGATTCCGGTTTCCCAGAGGATCAGTGATTGCAACTGGTGGCTGCCCGTGTCTGATCGCGCGAGCGCGAGAACGCCGTCGTCGGTCACACGGGTCTCATACGCGTAGAGTGTTTCAAGCCTGGCAAGACCGGTGTCGGGGCGCGCGAGTGCCGCCAGTGCGGCATCAGAAACCGAGGTCCGTCCGATGTCGAGGGTTGCTAGGCGGCTCAGGCCGGTCGCGCGCCGGGCGAGGTAGCGGATCCCATCATCGGTGATGCGTGTCCCGCCCACGTTGAGAACTGTTAGGTGCTCGAGCCCGGTTCCGGCGCGTGCGAGGTGCCGGAGGCCGGCATCGCTCACCGCGGTGCTGTGCAAGTTCAGCTTCACGAGTTTGGAAAGCCCCGTTCCGTCTCGCGAGAGATCTTCCAAACCCGCGTCCGTCACGGACGTGCCAATGACATACAGGTTCGCAAGTGAGTCCAGACCCGCTCCGCGTCGCGACAAGTGCGCGATTCCTTTGTCACTGAACTGCTCGCCGCCGATGTACAACGTATCCAGCCGACGGAATCCCGTGCGGCTGTCGGCCAGCCACGCGGCACCGTGATCACTGAACGGTGCCCGCGAAAGATCGAGTTCCGTGACGAGCCCGAACTGTTCAGTCCCGACAGGATCCAGATCACCCAGCCCGAGCGATACCCGCACCGCCGCATCAACGATCGCCCGGTCGCCTGCACTGATTGCTGCTCCAGGCCATCGAGGATCGACAGTCCGCTGGGAACAACCGATGAGGCAGGCGAGGGCGATGAGGAGCATTGAATGCACGCACCCACCGGATCGTTCTATGAATCGATGCCTACTCCGATCAGCCCAATCCTCACACGAATCGGTGTGAGGTTGTGCCGTCAATGATCGCGTCACCGTCGCCCTTGGCGCGGCCAGAGGCGCCGGCGCTGTTGCGGACCGGCGCGGCCCCTCTTCGCTCATTCGAATGGTCGTCGCACGCATGTGGGACACTCCTCCATTGTGACTTTCGGCCAATAGCCTTGTGCGCCCATCAGGCGTCAGTGCAAGCTCGCGCAGGGGATCTGGCTTCCATACAAGCTGGTGTCTTCCTCTCGGCGGCGGCGGCTTGCGAGTACTCCCGCGAGAACAAACGCCGCGGCACCACCCGGCGAAGGCACGGCCCACGACACCTCATCCACGCCGGTGATGTCGAAGGATGCGGCTCCGAAGCTCGGATCGAAGACCTCTTTCACCGTGAACCGTACCTCATTGAACACGAACGTGTCGGAGGTGAACCCGATGAAGGCGAGGGTGCCGGAAACATCTTGGGTCGAGCCCAGGTTGAATCCGATGACGAGTTCACCATCGTTGAGTAACGCGACACTGGCGCCCTGCTGCCCGTCTGCGATCAGGCCCGGCTCCCAATCCGAGATATCGAAGCCGAAGGCGCTCGTGCTCTGGGGGAGCAGGAACTGCATGGTGTAGTCACCAGAAAATCCGCCAGGGCCGCCGAAGCGGACATACTGCGATCCGCCCACGGTGGTGTTCTGCAAGCCGATGTTGAACGGGTCGCCCGACTCGACCAGCGAGGTGTCGGTCGCCGGTCCGGTCGCCGCGACGCCGAGGCCGGTCTCGAAGATCGACGGCGCATCGAGCGGGCCGAGAGCGTCCCGCCCCTCGAACCCCTCGGCGATAATCGGGCCAGACACCGCCGCAAGCCAGCCGGAACGGTCATCGAACGTATTGAAAACGCCGCCCGAAGCGGCAGGGGTGAAGAAAAGCGCACCGGCGCCAAGGGCCACATCGAACATACCGGCTTTGTTTGTGTGCATCTCGGTTTCTACCTTCTGGTCTGTGTTCTGTACATTGGAGGGGGTGATACGGACTGCCTGGTTGCACGCGTTGGGTTCGGCGCTTCCAGGCGATGAGCACATCGCTGTTGCGGGTCGGCGTCGAACCCCATATGACAAAGCGAAGAGCCGGCGTCCCGCAGGACATGCCCCTGGGGCGAATCTGAAGAGTTTCATGTCTCATCCGCGAGCCGGAGACGGGTTGCGAAAATCGCGGGCGGTCCGGATCACGCCCTCTACGCTTCAGCAACGGAAGCCGGGTTCCGGTCCTGGGAACCCGGCTTCTTGGTGGACTGAACGCCTGTATCCAGAATCAGTGGCAGGTCGGCCAGCTTCGGCGCCCCGGCATGAGCTCCGCCGGATTCTCCGCACGGAACCCGTCTTGGCGCGTTGGCGCGATGGCATCCGTTGGGCGGGTTGTGCCGTGCCCGGCGCACGCCCGAGCACGCGTCTGGCATCAGGCATCCTCCGGCCACGGGTAGCCTTGTGTGGTGGCAGCGAGCCGGTGGAGTTTCTGCGAACCGTCCGGCCTGTTCTTGCGGAAGAAGCCGCCTCGTCTTCCGGGGCCGTTGCTGTCGAGCATGCCGCCCCGAAAACCTGCTCACCGGGTGGGCCGGATCGATGCGGGCGGGGTATACGCCTCCCAGGACGAGCGGCGCACGAGAGGACGACCGCCACGCGAAGGATCGCCCCGGCTCCCCGATATCGCGCTCGATTCAATGGGTTCGGATCACTCGATCCCGTGCTGTGGCTGCTGGGCCGGTTGCTCCAGATTGCTCCCGAGGTGGGCTATCCACCGATCGAGGAGCGCGAGTGAATCCGCCGTGTAGGCTTCGCTCTCACGCTCCTCACGCAAGATCGTGGAGGCTTCTCCGATCCGTCCGATCTTCTTCAGGCCGCGCGCGAGTGAGATCGTCGCACTCAGGCGGAACCCATCGCGCGGCGCCTTGGCTCCTCGGAGCATGCCATACTCGGCCGCCGCTTGATCGATCCGCCCCGCTCCGACAAGGGTCATGATGTACAGCGAGCGAGCCGTTTGATGTGTCACGGCATCATCAGACGCCGAGAGGATGCGTTCGAGACGTTGGCGTCGCCATGGCACGGCTTCGTCGTACTTTCCGAGTTCTTCGTAGCCTTGCGCGATGGTCATTGCGCTGAGACTCGCAAAGTTCTCGTCCGCCGACTCGCGTGCGATGGCGATCTCGTGCATGCTCTTGGCGAGATCCAAGCCCTCCTCGGTGCGCCCCGCGGAGTATGCGGCGATAACCATCTGATTGAGCAGTGTTTGCGGGATGTGCCGTCCTGCCCCGTAAACACGGCATGAGTCGTCGTATGCGCCGCGGAGAACCGCCGCCGCGTCGTCGTACCGACCGCTTTCGAGCAGTGATTTTCCGATCCTGTTGGCGATCTCGAGTGTGATATTGCCGGTCGGCCCATAGAGCTCGGTCGCGAGATCGACGCCTCGGACGAGCATCTCGGTCCCGCGTCGGTCTCCGGCTTGGCTGAGCATGTCGCCGAGAATCTCGAGCGCCTCGATATGGACCGCCGATCCGCCCAAGCCGGCGCGCTCGATGATCATGGGCATTTCGGCGGGGTCTTCACCTGCGGCCAGGTCCGGAGCGAGGTGGAAGGCGTGGATCCGAGCACGCAACGCGATCGGATGATCGACGCCGAGGTGCTCCTGGGTAAGGCGGACAATCTGGCGCATCTCGTCCGCGGTCCCATCGAAGTCCCTTGCATTCTGCCTCGAGAGGAGGGCCTCGATCCGGCTGTCCAGCGTGATCGCGTCATACGGCCCGAACGCGCGAGTGGCGGCTTCGAGTGCGGTGGCCCGGGAGAACGCGGTCTCATCAAACAACCCCAGGGACCGTTGCGCGTCGCCCACGCGGTCGAGCAACTCGTAGGCCGTGCCCGGGGCGTCCGCGAAGGCTGATGCCCCCATCTCGCTCATCATCGCGAGCAGGTCATCGCTGCGCGGTATCGGGGTGCCCGTGAGGTTGGGATTCATCGATTCGATGACGTCGACGAGCAGGAAGTTGTTGATCGAGTCTGCGCGATCGCGTTCGGCCGTCGCTTCCGCAAGCGCGGCGAGGGTCCCGAGCTGTGCCGTACGGGCGCGGTCGATCCCAACCAAAAGCGACGAACCTCCCCCGACGATCGCGAGAGCGCTGGCGGCGAGAATCGCGGAGACACCGCGCCGTCGCGTGACGAACTTCCGCACGGTATAGATCGTGCTGGGGCGTGTCGCGAGAACCGGTTCGCCCCGCATAAAGCGCTCGATGTCGTCCGCGAGCGCAGCAGATGAGTCGTACCGCTCCTCCGGATCCCATGCAACGGCTTTGAGAACGATGCGATCCAAGTCCCCTCGGAGTGTCGAACGATCGGTGGGCAAGAGTTCACTCGGGCGCGTGACCGCGGATCCCTCGGAGGCGCCCGCTTGGCGCGGGAGCTTGCCCGTGAGCACCTCGCAGAGCAGCATGCCCAACGCGTACACGTCCGTCCGCGTGTCGATGCCCGCTTCGCCGGCCGTTTGCTCGGGGCTCGCATACCGCGGCGTGCCCAGGGGCATTCCGACGGCTGTGACGGCTTCCCGGTCGGCCCGCTGGACCGCGGCCGCGATGCCGAAATCGATGATCCGCACACGAGGTTCGGTGCGATCATCCCCGTCCTGCACGAGGATGTTGGTCGGCTTGAGGTCCCGGTGGATCACCCCGCGTTGGTGCATCGCGTGCACCACCCGGCAGACGCGAACGATCAGCCTGAGCCGATCACGAGGGGAACACCGGCTTGCGGCGGCCGTGATTGGCTCGCCGGGCACATACTCCATCACGAGATAGGCCCGGTGGTCTTCCGAAACGCCCGCGTCCAGCACCTTGACGATGTCGCCGTGATCGAGCTTTGCGAGGTACTGCCGCTCGTCACGGAATCGGGCGAGCATCTCCGGGGTGTCGAACCCGGGGCGCAGCAGCTTGATCGCCACATCACGCTCGATCGGCTCCGACTGGTGAGCGCGGTACACCACACCGAATCCGCCCTCACCCAGGCGCTCGATCGGTCGGTAGGGCCCGATGCGTTCCGGCAGCGAGGCCGCGTGATCGATGTCAGGGCACTTCGGTTCGACGAGGAAGGCGTCGGTCTTGCGATGGGCCCGGAGCAGCGACGCGACCTGGCACGCGGTCTCTGGGTCGTCGGGCAGTTGGGCATTGACGAAAGACTCACGCTCAGCCGTCGGCAGATCAAGGGCGGCTGTGAAGATCTGCTTGGCGACCTTCCAGTTCACGCCTCGTGCCACGGGGTTCTGTGGCGCCGCTTCATCGGGGCGCATCACGGGTTGCTCCAAGCTTGATCACGCCCGCCGAGATCGTCGAAGAGCCAGGCCTTGGCGAACTCCCAGTCTCGTTTCACGGTTCGATCGGAGACTTCGAGCAACCCAGCGACCTCCTTGATCTCCCGCCCCGCATAGAAACGCAGGCGCACAACATCCGCGGCGCGGGGGTCTACCTCTTCAAGGCGAGAGATCGCGTCATCGAGGGACAAGAAATCTCCGGGGTGGAGCACGGTGGCGGCCGCGAGGGCGTCGGCCTCGACACTGATGGGGCTTGCCCGGCCGCCACGCTTCTCCGCGTTGCGGGCCCTGGCGTGGTCAACCAGCACGCGCCGCATGGCGGTCGCCGCCGCGGAGAAAAAAGCCCGCCGGCTCCGCCAGACCATCTCTTCAGCCCCGCCCTCCCTTCGGAAGAGCTTCAGGAACGTCTCGTGCACCAGCCCCGTGGCTCCGAGCGTGTGTTGGGGACGCTCGCCCCGCATCTGCCCACGAGCCATGCGATGAACTTCGGCGTAGACCACCTCGGCCAGCCGGTCTCGGGCCGCGACGTCCCCGCTGGCCGAAGCGGCCAAGAGCCGTGTGACATCCCCATCGTCGGGTGTGGCGCTCTGATCAGAATCGGCGTGCATGCCCGGATGGTATCCGGGTCCGATTCCCGCTTGGCGTCACTGTATTGATCAGCCAGTCGCGGACGAGAATCGCCGGTCCGGGTCGAGTTTCTTCAGATTTGTTGCTGAGTGTGTCCCTCGGGAACCTGAATCTTCGCCCTGTTATGTGTACCCCAGGTGGCAGCTATGTGCATATCGCCTGCGGGGTCACGGCTTCTAAACAACACGGCCAAGCAGGTCATACCCGCATCACGCCCTCCAGCGGGCAGCATACAAACCAGAAAGTAGCAACTGCCATGCTGACAAACACAAACGGCGTACTCAATCTTGCCCTCGTCGCCGGCACGCTCACCTGCAGCGCCTCCGCGGACGTCTTCGATGTCTTCGACGATCGTGCCGCCTGGATCGCGTCGGCATCGGGCCCCATCATCACCGAGGGATTCGAGGGTCAGGACGCTCTCGGTCCGCTCGATGCGCCCTCGAACTTCGAGACCGGACTCGGCGTCGCCGTCACGGGACAGGCCGCCGATACGTCTGTCGTCGAGGCGGGGGATCCCCTCAACTACGGCCTCCAGAACACAACCGTCGGTGGATCGCAGTACATCCGATTCGGATTCGGGTCCGGAGTCTTCGGTGACTACACCATCCAGTTCCTTCTGCCAGAGGCCGCCAACGCGTTTGGTTTCGACATCGCCGACTGGGAACCGGGGCTCATCGTGCTTGGTCCACAGGGAGCCGACGTCTCGCTGCTGAACAACGGCCAGACCGTCTGGACCTTCTTTCTTACCGGTGACGAGACCGAATCCGGCGTGCTCGCGTTCGTGGGTTTTACGGCCGGATTCAGCTTCGATGAAGTGCGCTTCACCGTAAACGAGCGTGGAGACAACTTCGCCGGGGGAGCTCAGTTTCTCGACGTCACGGGCGTGGACGAGGTCGCATGGGCGGTGCCTGCGCCGGGTGCTGGCGGTCTCCTCGCTCTTGCAGGCGTCTGTGCTGCGAGGCGCCGGCGTTGAAACCGCACGGCCCGATCCTGTTCCCAGAACGAAGCTGTCCGCATCTTCGGACGCATACCTGCAGAGAGCAGAGAGACACATAGCCCATCGTTCATGGCTGTGCCTGACTTCCCAGATACGTCAGTCCCGCAGTATTGCCGCATCGCGGGTGGACCAGATTCTGGGGGGCGATGCCCAATCTGTTGACGGTGACGGAAACAGATTGGGCATCGCCCTGCAATCAGGAAAAGAGCACAAAAACTTTGCCAAGCCTGTCCCTTCACCGCTCAATGTCTCGCTTGGTTACATGAACGGGCCCTCGCCGAGCGGCCCCACCACACATATCCAGTTCGTCACACCTCGGAGGATGCCATGCGCACCAAAGATATCGCTCTCGCCGCCGGCTTTGCTTTGTCGACCGTCCCGGCCAACGCCCAACTCCACTCCTGGATCGACCCCGGTTTCGCTTCCTGGTCGTCCCAGCAATCGTGGTCGCCGTTCGGTGTGCCCAACAGCCCGAACGCGCAGGCATGGGTGGGGCTCAGCCCCAACGTCTCTAACCAGACGGTCAAACTCGACATGACCGTCAAGCTCGCCGCGCTCAGCATCTCGGACGGCATGAGTGTCTGGACCAACACGTACACGCTCGATGCGGCGGCGGGTGACGTGACCATTGCCGGGCGGAACACCCTCGACGGCAACATTCAGTACCCGTCTCGTCTCTACATCGAGGGCCCGGACACGACCGGCGCCGTGCTCAGGGACGTCTTCGTCGAGGACGGGGCCAAAGTCACCCTCGCCCGCGAGGCCATCGTGTTCATCAACAACGCGATCAGCATCGACGGGGTCTCGGAGCTGGACGGCGTCGGTGAGGTCTTCTTCTTCAGCACCGAGGGTGACGCGATCATCAACGACGGCTGGATCAAGGCGGAGGGCGCCGACGGTCTGCACCTCAACGGCGTGAGTTCGTCCACGCTCGACCTCGACGGCGTGTCCGAGAACGGCCGGTTAACGGCCTACACGGAGAGCCCCACGATCAGGACCGAACTCGTCGTCACCGGCAACGTCGAACCGTTCGGCGGCAGTGCGGGCGTCGGGCCCGGCGACACGCTCCGGATCAACAGCAACGGGCCGTTCACGCTGGAGAACGGCGGAAGCGTGACGCTCGAGGGCGACCCGGCCCGCGTCGCAGCTCTCGAAGGATCGCCGTGGCATGTCGAGGGCGGGATCCATTCGATCGGCAAGACGAGCTACTTTACTGCCGACCAGCACTTCATGCCAGGATCGTCAACCATGGTCTCCGGCGATGGCGACTTCTTCCTCCACGGCGAGACGACCATCACCGGCGGCACGTTCAATGTCATCGAATCCAGCAGGCTCATGTTCATGAACCCCGGGCCCCAGCCCTTCACGGGCGCCACATTCAACCTCGACCGGGGGTGGATCAGCGGAAGCGGAACGATCGTCACATCGGACGCACCGGGCGGCGGAGCCATCACGGGGGCCGGTACGGTGCTGTTGCCCATCGACAACAACGGCACCATCTCGGCCGTCGCCTCAGAGGACAACCCCGACGACCTGTCATTCCTGAAGCGGCTGGGCCTCTACAACGATGACTCCGATATGGACGGCTCGAACGACACCGGCACCCTCAACGCGGTTGAAGGCAACCTGTACATCATCACCGGGGAGGGCAAGACCTTCGCGGGGACGGCCAACGTGGGCGAAGATTGGGGTCTGGTCTTCTACTTTGATCCGATCACCGTGCTACCTCCCGCGGTCGTCAATCTCGACGGCGGCACCTTCCGCTCTTCAGTGAACGCGCCGAACATCTTCGAGCTCGAGCAGTTGCCGCTCGATTTCGGCGGCACGCTCAACGTCGTGTCGACGGGCGAGATCGTTGCCGATACCACATTCAAGCCCACGACCCAGGCCACGCTCGCCGGCAACCTCGACTTCGTCGGCGACACCATCATCGAACCCGGCGCGACCTTCACCAAATCCGATCCCGCCGGGCAGATCACCGTTCCGGGCGACTACACCCTCACGCTCAAGAACGCGTCCGAGATCGCTGTGGATGTCATCGCGAGCGGGACGCTGCGGCCGGGCGACGGCCCCGGCACCGCCGCGGTCGACGGCGACGTCTTCGTCGGCGGCACGCTCGAACTCGAGGCGCGTGCCGCGTCGCCCGGGCTCTACGACCTTTTGCAGGTGAGCGGCGTGCTCGAAGCCCGCGGCACCATCTCGGTGGTCTCGACCGGCTACATACCGCAGGCTGGCGACGTGCTCGATATGCTCGACTTCGGCGCGTTCGTCGACCTCGGCTACACGCTGGAACTGCCGCCGCTGGAAGGATCGCTCGCATGGGATACGGCCGACTTCGAAACGGACGGCGTGCTCCGGGTGGTAGGCGTCCCGTGCGGCCCGGCCGATCTCGCCGAGCCGTTCGGGCTTCTGGACTTCTTCGACGTCACGGAGTTCCTGTCCGAGTTCGGCGCTGGCAACCCGATCGCTGACTTCAATGATGACGGGCAGCTGAACTTCTTCGACGTATCCGCGTTCATCGTGTCGTTCAATGCGGGCTGCCCTTGATGGATGCGAGCTCGGAGTGGCACCTGCACCGCGGTGCAGTCGGCGAGGGCAACCGAACGACAGGGCGACCTTGTCCGGGCATCCAGGTCACTTCGATGGTGAGTTCAGCCTCGGCGAGATGCATGGCCGGTTCAGCAGCCTCACTGGATCTTCTCGACCCGACCGATACGCACGCCGGATGCATCACGAGCGAGCGCCGAATCCCAACTCCCCGTTCCATTTGAATCCGCTTCATTTCAAAGAACCGCGTTCCCACCCTGGTGACGCGGTTCTTTCATGCCCGGAACCCTTGGGTTTCAGAATGAGCCCGACACCCGTGGTCATCGCGATCATCCCGCTGCTGACCGCGATCCATCCCGATCCCGAGAACCCGAACTCTCCTCGGTTCGGGGCCCCATCTCGTGCTGCCGGGCACAGATCAGGGACGATCTGGAACTCGCAGTCCGCAACGGCAGCCTTTCGTGGTACCTGGACGGCCACCAGGTGATCGTCGGTTGCCCGTCGTGGGATACTCCAATCGAGGCGATCGGCTGGGAGCAAACCACGCCGTCCTTCAGCAACGACGAACTGCCGCTTGTGATTCACGACGGGGATGACGGCCGCATGCTGGGCGACAACCCGGGCATCGGCGAACGCAAGCCCCGGGCGATGAAGAACCAACGCCGGGAAACTGCCCCGTGCACGGATCGGACGGGCTCCGATGTACCCGATGCACGAGTTGCAGCGCCGGCTGACCGAGCAGACCACCGCAGGGAGTGCCCGATGAGGAACGCCGTTGGGATCGGAGGCGCCGCCCCGCTGGCAGGAGTGGGGGGCCTCGGAAGATCACGGCACTCGGGACGAGATCAAGGGCGAAGCGGTGCGGAGCACCCCGAGCACATCACGCCCGGACGTTCATATTCAGCGCAAGAGAAAACCCGCTCCAGAGCGGCGCTTGGCTGCTCCAGGCGGGTCGGTGCAACAAAGCGGGTGAACGGACTCGAACCGTCAACATTCAGCTTGGAAGGCTGACGCTCTACCATTGAGCTACACCCGCGTTCACGGAACAATAGCACGCCGGGCCGGGGCTGTCAGCAGATCAGATCAGGTCCGGGGCCGTCACCACCTCGACGGTGCTGGGGCCTTCGAACGCGAGCGCCCTGGCGATGGCGTCGTCGAGACCGCCCGCGGCCGTCACCCGGATGCCCAGACCGCCGCACGAGGTCACATACTCGGCGATGTTGGGGTTGGTCAGCCCGGTCTGCCACACATCCCAGTGCCCGGCCCGCTGTTCCTTGGAGATCTTGCCCAACTCGTTGTTGTTGAGCAGGATGTGCGTCAGGTTGATGCCCGCGTGGACTGCTGTGTTGACCTCCCAGGCGTACTGACCGAACCCGCCGTCGCCGGTGATCGCCACGACCGGTCGGTTCGCGAACCGTTTCCAGGCGGGGTCCGCGCTGAACCGGTGCGCTCTCGTCGCGGCCCAGGCGCCCAGCGCGGCCGGGTATCCGAACCCGATCGAGCCGAGGTAGCCGGACATCAGGACCGCTTGCTCGCCCGACGACTCGAAGTACCGCCCGAAGGAATAGGCGTTGTTGCCGACATCGACGGCCATGATCGCGTCGCGCGGGATCATGCGGTTCATCGAGTCGAACACGGCGATGGACGACACGCCCTCGTCGGAGACGTCCCGGAGTCGGCTGGCTTTCTCGTCTCGCCAGATCGACCACCGGTCCGCGACCTCGGCGGTGTGGTCGATCGAGGCGTGCCGGGCCCTCACCGCTCCCAGGATGGCGCCGGCCGTGACACCGACCTCGCCCCAGAGCGGGAGATCAACCGGATGGAACTTGCCCAGCGCCATCCGATCGTTGTCGACCTGGATCGTGGGTTTCTTGGGTGTGATGCCGGTGTGGTTAGAGAAGCTGGCACCGAACACGATCAGCAGGTCGCACTCGTTCATGAACCACGAGGCGATGGGTGTGCCCGAGCGTCCGAGGACGCCCGCGCCGAGCGGGTGACCCGGGCGGCCGGGCATGCTCGGGTCGGGGCAGTCACCGATGATGCCCTTGCCCTTGAAGGTCGTCAGCACCGGGCAGCGGAGTTCTTCGGCCAGCGCTGTGACCGCGTCCATCTCGAACCGCGCGCCGTGCCCGACGACGATGGCGGGGCGTCGGGCGGACTCGACCATCGCGATCGCCCGATCGAGCCCGCTCGGGTCGGGGCGGATCACGGGCGACGAGACGCGTCCGCCGGGCGTCCCAGGCTGGGCGTCTTCACCCGCGGGCATGGTCTGCACGTCGTCGGGGAAGATGATGTGCGCGACTTTGCGCTCGATGTTCGCGTGCTTGAGCGCCAGGCTGGCCAGTTCCGCGTGGTTCGAGTCGGGCAGGCAGAGGTGTGAGAAATCGGCGACGGCGCTGAACGCGGCGTTCAGCGGGATCTCCTGGAACGCGCCGGGCCCGAAGACCTGCTGATCGACCTGGCCGGTGAGCGCCAACAGCGGCGCGCGGTCCACGCGTGCGTCCCAGCACCCGGTCAGCAGATTCGTCGCGCCGGGACCGGCGATCGCGAGGCAGGACGCGGGCTTGCCCGTGAGCTTCCCGAACGCGCTGGCGGCGAACGCGGCGGCGCCCTCGTGACGGATGCCGATGAACTCCATCTGACCGGCTTCGCAGCGTCGGCGGAGCGCATCGGCGAGCCCCAGATTCGAGTGACCGACCATGCCGAAGCAGTGGGTCACGCCCCAGGCGACCATCGTCTCGGCCATCACATCGGTGACGGTGCGTACGTGGTCTTCGAGCGGCTCGAGCCCGACATAGATCCCGTCTTCTCGCGACTGGACGGGGTAGGTCTCAAGCCCGTCGTCGTAGCCCCCGGGGGGCTTGCCGGTCAGGGGGTCGTAGTCCCAGCCGTGCCACGGGCAGCGGAGATAGCAGGCGCCGTCGTGCGTGGTTTCGATCGATCCCTCGCCGAGCGGCCCGCCTTGGTGTGGGCAGTGGTTCTGGAGCGCACCGAACTGCCCGCGGTGGTGGGTGAGACAGATCTGTGTCACGTGATCGCCGCGGGTGACCGAGACGGTCTTGACACGACCGTCCGGGAGATCATCCCGAGCGGCGACCCGGTGCCAGGTGAGTTCGACGCGCTTCTCTTGCATCGTTGGTTCTCGCTTTGATCCCTTATGTGTTCGGGCCAACGCCCGCGTACCGAACGCCGGCGAGATCTCCGAGTTCTTGTTTCCAAGCGACGAGATCGCTCGCACGGAAATCGGAGAGGGAGCTGTGCCCGCAGGCCCGAGCGAGCACGCACATGAGCTCGGTGCTCGCCTCGAAGAAGTTTTTGAGCCGTGCGGCGGACTCACCGATCACCAGACGCCGGCGAAGCCCGGGCTTCTGGGTCGCGATCCCGACCGGGCAGTTGTTGCTGTTGCAGGCACGCATGCCCAGGCAGCCGATCGCCTGGATCGCTGAGTTGGAAATGGCGATCGCGTCAGCGCCCAGCGCGAGGGCTTTGACAAAGTCGGCCGGCACCCGGAGCCCACCCGTGATGATCAGCGTGGTGTCGGGGCTCACGCGATCAAGGTGACGCCTGGCACGCGCCAGGGCGGGGATGGTCGGCACCGAGATGTTGTCGCGGAACAGCGTCGGCGCGGCCCCGGTCCCGCCGCCCCGCCCGTCGAGGATGATGTAATCGGCGCTGGCTTCGAGCGCGAAATCGATGTCGGGCTCGATGTGCTGCGCGCTGAGCTTGAACCCGATCGGGATGCCCCCGGTGTGCCCGCGGACCTCGTCCGCAAGTTCCTTGAAATCTCCCGGCGTGCTCAGCTCGGGGAACGTCGCGGGGCTGATCGCGGAGGTGCCGACGGGGATGCCGCGGACCGAGGCGATCACCGAGTCGACCTTCTCGCCCGGCAGGTGACCGCCCGTCCCGGTCTTGGCACCCTGGCCGCCCTTGAAGTGAAACGCCTGACACTTCGCGACTCTCTCGGGCGTGTACCCGAATCGTGCCGACGCCAACTCGTACAAGTACCGGCTGTTCTCTTCTTGCTCTTCGGGCAGCATGCCCCCCTCGCCCGAGCAGATGCCGGTCCCGGCAAGCTCGGCTCCCTTGGCGAGCGCCACTTTGGCTTCATACGACAGTGCGCCGAAGCTCATGTCGGACACGAACAGGGGGATCGCCAACTCCAGCGGTTTCATCGCCCTCGGCCCGATGACGACCCCGGTCGTCACCGGGTGCTCATCGAGCAGCGGCTTTGTCGCGAGCTGCGCCGTAACAATCTGGAGATCATCCCACGAGGGGAGTTCCTGTCGGGCAACGCCCATCGCGGCAGATGGGCCGTGGTGCCCGAACTTGCCGAGCCCGTCTTTCGCGAGAGCTTGGATCAGCCCGACGTGCGGCTCCTCTGGCGTGCCGTGCACATCGGCGTAGAGACCCTGGTACTCGTCCCTCTGATACGGCTGGGGGTTCGCTTTCTCCCAGGCCGCGATCTCGGACTCATCGACCACGACGGCTTTCTCGCCGTCGATCGTTTCGATCCATGCGCCGAACTTGTGAAGCTTCTCGGCGTTGTTGTACTCGGACACCCCGGTGTCGTAGCGGTAGTCCCAGCCGTGCACTCCGCAGATGAGGTTCTCGCCGTCGATATGCCCATCGGACATCAGCGCCCCGCGGTGAAGGCACCGCCCGTACAGGACCGACACGCGGTCTTCATCGCCATCCAACCGGATCACCACGAGATCGACGTTGGCGACCAGGGCGTAGGCGGGCTCGAGGGGGGGGAGTTCGTCCCACCGGGCGATCGTGACTTGACGCATATGAGTGCTCCTGTGTGCCCCCAATGTAACGGGGAACGGAGAACTCCGCGTGAGAACAACTTATTCTGCACTAACTCTTATTGGATCGTGCCGACCGCTTTTCTGGCCCGCAATGCGAGGAACATAGGGATCTCGGATCGGGACAGATTCTCGGCGTTGGCTCGGGGCCCGGCCTGGCTGGTCCGATCCGACACCCATTCTTCCATGGCGTCCACCGCGAGCCCCGCTTCTGCCAGCGCTGTGACGTACTTGCCGATCGGGCGGTGGTGCGTGGTCGTGGTGATCGCGGAATCGCCCGACGACACGGAGCCCGGGTTCATCACGATCTCGGTGCTGCGGTCGGACAAATAGCGGTCCACCCGGCGGAACTGGATCGGGACACCCGTCCGCCCGTCCGTCGTCCATCCCCACGCGGACGTCTGCGGGGAACGGAACGCGGGGTGGAGGATCACCGCGACGAACCGCCCGCCCGGTGTCAGCGCGGAACTGACGCCGCCGAGCACGGCGCCCAGATCGTCGATGTTCATGAGCGCCATCAGGCAGCTGGCGGCATCGACCTGACCGATCCCAGCCTCGCCCAGCGACCGCGCGTCACCCACCCGGACATCGGCCCGGTCGCCCAGCGACTCGGCGGCACGCCGGACCAACTCGGGGGCGATGTCCAATCCGATGAGCGAGGCATCCGGAGAGCTCAGAGCGAGCCGATCGAGCAAAACGCCCTGGCCGCAGGCGATGTCCAGGAACCGTTCGCCGGGCTTGAGCTCGAGCAGGCGTTCGACCCCGGGGAGGATGGTGCGTTCGTGGTGGTCCGATCCGCGGTTGGCGATCAGATCGTCGTACCAGCCCGCGACCGGGTCCCAGCCCTTGTCTTTGAGTTCTTGTTGGTGGGCGTCTTGGGCTTCCCGATCGAGCACGCTGGCGGGGGGTTCCGCACCGACGGCTCGGAAGAAGGACGCCGATGCAGGCGAGCGGAAACGTTCGTTGCTCTTGGTTCCCGGGTTGCGCAAGCGGACTTCCTCTGCATGGATCGCGACGCGGCGGAGATCATCGCGCAGCGAGCCGTTCTCGACATCTCCGATGACCACATGGCCGGCCGCCGCGAGTTGGGCCCTGACCTGCCCGGGGGCGTCCGGGCGCGCGCGGACTCGGAGCAACGTCGCGCTGTCGTTCCCGCCAACGACACGGCAGGAGGTCATCGCCGCCGAGGGCTTGGACTCCAGGCCCGGCACCGGACCGGAGATGACCCGTTCCTCCGAATCACCCGTTTCGAATCTTCCTTCGACCAGCACAAGGTACGTCGTGGTGGTCCGGGTCTGATGGAGGTCGTCGACATCGGTGACCGGCATGTACGCGACAACACCAGATGCCACATCGTCGATCTGGTGCACGGCGCGGAGGCGTTCGCGTCGTGGCGCGTGATGCACGTTGACGAGCCGGTTGAACGCGTGATCCCCGCCTCGCATGGGCACGCCCTCGGGCTTGACGGCAACCACGAGCTCCTTGTCACGATGCACGGTTTCGGGCTTTGGTCCCGCCGGAGGGCGTTGCTGTCGCCGGTCGTCTCGTCCGCGCGGCCCGCCTCGATCATTGAACCGGTTGTTCGGGCCAGGGCCGCCGCGCCCGCGACCGTTGTACGGTCCGCCTCGCCCGGGCTCGGGGCGGTGTCCGCCTCTCTTCTCGCCCGGGTATCCGCCACGGCGGTCCTCGTTTCCATCCCGATTGTTGTTGTGCTGGCTCACGAACCGGCCCCCTTGCCCGAACAGACGGACGCGGCGGCACGCTTGGTGTCTGCGATCGGGAGGATCCGATCGAGCAGCCACCCCGCGAACTCGGGCTTGGCGATGCGCCCATCGGTCGATTCGTTCGTAGAGACGCCGCGATCGGCGTTTCCGATCAGGGTGGCCGCGATGCCGTCGCTGTCCATGGTCTCGAGCGGGTTGGCGACGATCAGATCGATGTTCTTGCGAACGAGCTTCCGCTTGCCGGACGCGATCATGTCCGCCGAAGGTTCCAGCGCGAAGCCGACCAGCAGTTGATCGGGCGTGGCGTTCGCCGAGCAGCCGGCGAGAAGATCCGGTGTCGGTTCGAGATGGAGGGTCATGCCGGCGCCCTGCCGGCGGCGCTTGCCACCGAGATCGACTTCTCCGGGCGCCGGGCGGTAGTCGGCGACCGCGGCGGCCATCACCAAGATGGAGGCTTGCTGGAGGTGTTCGGCAAGCCGCGCCTCGAGGTCGGCCGTGGATTGGAAGCGGACCACCGACACGGCGGGATGGATGGGGGAGACGGCGTTGGGCCCGAGCAGCAGCGTGACGGCCAGGCCCCGATTCGCGGCACCGTCGGCCAGCGAAGATCCGAGGAGGCCCGACGATCGGTTTCCGATGAATCGGACCGCGTCGATGGGCTCGTAGGTCGGTCCTGCGGCGATGAGCAGATGGTGCGGTTGGTTGGGTGCGGTCAAAGTCGGGGCCCTCTCGCGGGTCATACGCCGGGCGTCGCTGGACGCGGCATGGAACTATTCGGTTGGGTGATCGTACGGATGGAGACCCCCCGGGTCGCGTGTTGGCGATCACTCTGTTCAGATGCGACGCGGCGGAGCGAGGGCGCGAGCCGTCTCCTATCATCCGGGCCCGCACCCGAGGCGGTGCCCAATCAAAGACCGACCCGATCTGCCCGAGGGCAGTCAGGCCCGGCCAGTCCGTATGTGAAGGATCGATCCCCGCATGGCGAGGAACCGAAAGAAACTGGGTCAGATTCTGGTCGGCTCGGGCGTGATGAACGCCGAGCAAGCGGACCGAGCCCTCAAGCACGCGAAATCCACCGGGAAACGGATCGGCGAAGCCGCGATCGAACTCTCGCTCGCGAGCGAGAAGCAGGTCGCCAAGGCGCTCGCGGATCAGTACGGCATGCCGTTTGTTGATCTCGATGAGCCCGGCGCCAAAGACCAGATCCAGCAGGACGCCATCGACCCGAACACGGTCAAGAAGTTCCTGGTCCTCCCGCTGGGCAAGTCGGGCGGAAAGATGCGGCTGCTGATCCACGATCCGATGGATCTGGAGTTGCTGGACAACCTCCGGTTCCGTCTGAACATGGACATCGAGCCGCATCTGGGCGCGAAGGGCCAGATCCGGGCGTTCATCGAAGGCGATGGCGGCGCCAAGGCCAACGAGCCCCAGGAGTCGCTGGTCACCGACTCGATCGACCGCACCATCGACCGGTCGGTCGACCGGTCGATGGACCGTTCGATCGATGTATCGAGCGAAGACTCGCCCGTCGTCAAGCTCTGCAACCGCATCCTCGAGGAAGCCCTGCGGATGCGGACGAGCGATATCCACATCGAGCCGATGGGCGATCGGGTGCGGCTGCGGTACCGGATCGACGGCGTCTGCATCGAGCGCGACAACCTCCCGAAGCGCATGCAGAACTCGGTGCTGTCCCGCATCAAGCTGATGGCGGGCATGAACATCGCCGAGAAACGCATCCCGCAGGACGGGCGTATCAAGCTCCCGATCGACGGCGTGCAGATCGACTTCCGCGTGTCGGCCTGCCCGGCGTACCACGGGGAGTCGGTGGTGCTTCGTATCCTGCGGCCCGACGCGGTCCGCATCGGCCTGGTGAACCTCGGCTTCGAGCAGGACAACCTCGATGTCTTCAACCGGATCATCAAACGCCCCAACGGCATCTTCCTGGTGACAGGCCCGACCGGTTCGGGCAAGACCACGACGCTGTACTCGGCGCTCGACGTGCTCAACCGCCCGGACCGCAAGATCATCACCGCCGAGGACCCCGTCGAGTACAACTTCGAGGGCATCAACCAGTGCCAGGTGCGTGAGAGCATCGGGCTGACGTTCCCGGCGATCCTCCGCTCGATGCTCCGTCAGGCGCCCAACATCATCCTCGTCGGTGAGATCCGAGACAAAGAGGTCGGCGAGATCGCGATCCAGGCGGCGCTCACCGGGCACCTCGTGTTCTCGACGCTGCACACCAACGATGCGCCCAGCGCGATCACCCGCCTGATCGACATGGATATCAAGCCGTTCCTGGTGGCGTCGTCGATCCAGGCCGTGATGGCCCAACGCCTGATCCGCGTGCTGCACCACGAGACCAAGCAACTCGCGGACGAGGACGAACTCGACCCCAAGTACCTGAGCCTGATCAACCTCAAGATGGAGGACGCGATCGGCAAGGTGTACAAGGCGGTGCCCAACGATGCCGCCCCCAACGGGTACAAGGGACGCCAGGGCATCTTCGAGATGATGCAGATGAACGCGGAGATCCGCGACCTCGCCTTCAACAGGGCGCCGGCATCCGAACTCCGCCGCGCCGCTCTGGCCTCGGGCATGCGCCCGTTGTTCGAGGACGGACGCATCAAGGTGCTCAGCGGAACCACCACGCCCGAGGAGATCGCCCGCGTGAGCCAGTCCGAGGGCGGGCACTGACCGTAGAGACACATCAGACGAAGAACGACGGGCCCACGCCCGGATGACACTGGGAGAGACAGCCGATGTCCACCGTCCAGATCGACCGATTGCTCGACACCGTGGTCAAGACCGGGGGGTCTGACCTCCACCTGACCGTGGGGCGCCAGCCCACCATCCGCCTCAACGGCGGGCTCAGGAACCTCCAGACCAAGGTGCTCGATTCCGACGACATGGTGTCGCTGATGAAGGCGATCACGCCGGAACGGAACCAGCAGGAACTCCAAGAGGAGGGCGGCACGGACTTCGGCTTCGCGTACGGAGAGGCGGCCCGCTTCCGCGTGTCCGTCTTCCGCCAGAAGGGCGACCTCGCGATCGTCCTCCGCCAGATCCCCAACCGCCTGCTCACGTTCGAGCAGATCGGCCTGCCCGAGATGTGCCGGAGCCTGATCCGGCGCCCGCGCGGGCTCTTCTTGGTGACCGGCCCGACCGGCTCGGGCAAGACCACCTCGCTGGCGACCATGCTGGATTTCATCAACCAGACGCTCGATCGCCACATGATCACGATGGAAGACCCGATCGAGTACTACCACCCGCACAAGAAAGCGATCGTCAACCAGCGCGAGGTGGGCAACGACGTGCCGAGCTTCGCCGAAGCCCTCCGGCGGGCCCTGCGCCAGGACCCCGATGTGATCCTGGTCGGCGAGATGCGTGACCTGGAGACCATCGAGGCGGCGGTGCGGGCGGCGGAGACCGGGCACTTGGTGTTCGGGACGCTCCACACCACCGGGGCCGCCAAGACCATCGACCGCCTGGTCGACGCGTTCCCGGTCAGCCAGCAGAACCAGATCCGCGTCCAGCTCTCCACCGCGCTGATCGCGGTGCTGTCGCAGGTGCTCCTGGGGCGTGTGGACACCAAGGGCATGGTGGCGGCGTACGAGTTCCTCGTCATCACCCCCGCGATCGCCAACCTGATCCGCGACAACAAGTCGTTCCGCATCGACTCGATGATCCAGACCGGCAAGAAGTTCGGCATGCAGCTGCTGGACGACCACCTCTGGTCGCTGTACTCGAAGGGCATGATCTCTGCCGAGGAGATGATCGACAAGGGCAAGAGCCCCGCGGATCTGGCCGCCAAGGTCCATCAGGCCGGCGGGGTGATCGGGCGTCCCGAGATGGATGATCCGGACGCTGCGGCTGATTCTGAGTGAACCGACGGGCCCTAGGGTTCGCGGTTCTCGCGCGTACGACACGGTCTGCCCGAAGCTGGCGGGCGATGAAATTGATCCATAAACAACCTGTCGCATCGCCTAGATGCCGAGAATCGCTCGGTTTGGCCGCGAACCGTGCGGGATTCGATGCGAATATGGGCGTGCCGGTCGCTTGATCGCGCAGGGCCCAAAGGGGAGCCGGAATGGAAGTCTCGGAACTCAAAGGACGCAAGATCGGTCGGGCGTTGACCAAGCTCGGGGTGGTCACGCGCGAGCAGGTCCACGAGGCGTTGCAGGTCCAGAAGGGCAAGACCCAGAAGATGAAGCTGGGCCAGGTGCTGATCGAGTTGGGGTATTGCTCGCAGGGCGATGTCGATCGGGCGTTGGCCGGCCAGGCGGGCATGGAGTTCGTCGACATCTCCAAGATCAGGATCCCCGAGGAGACGATCGACGCGATCCCGTCCGAGAACGCCCGGGCGTACGAGTTGGTCCCGATCAAGTGGGACCCGGTCCGCAAGCACCTCCGGGTCGCGATCAAAGACGCGGGCAAGTTCCAGGCGGTGGACGATCTCCGCTTGCTGCTGGGGGCCAAGGTGGACGCGGTCGTGGCGCCGGCGGAGATGATCGACGCGATCATCGAGAAGCACTACGCGACCGAGAGTTCGGTCGCGGATGTCATGGGCGAGCTGGCGTCCGATGAGCGTGTCCAGGCGATGGCCGGCAGCGACGCGATCGCGATCGAGTCGCAGCTGGAGATGGCGGACGACAACCAGGTGATCCGCCTGCTGAACCTGGTGCTCCTCCAGGCGATCAAGGACCGGGCGTCGGACATCCATTTCGAGCCGTTCGAGAACGAGTTCAAGATGCGGTACCGCATCGACGGTGTTCTGTACGAGATGGTTCCCCCGCCGCCGCATCTGGGCGCGTCGATCACGAGCCGCGTGAAGGTCATGGCGAATCTGGACATCGCCGAGCGTCGCTTGCCCCAGGACGGGCGTATCGAACTGACGGTGGGGGGGAACCCGATCGACCTCCGCGTGGCGATCCTGCCGACGATCTACGGCGAGTCGTGCGTGATGCGCGTGCTCGACCGGGGCAACGTCGAGCTGTCGCTGGATCGGGTCGGCTTCCGCAGCGACGACCTCGAGAAGTTCCGCGGATTGATCGCCAAGCCCAACGGGATCGTGATCGTGACCGGGCCGACCGGCTCGGGCAAGACGACCACGCTGTACGCGGCACTCGCCGAGTTGAACGACATCAAGACCAAGGTGCTCACGGCCGAGGACCCGGTCGAGTACGACATCGACGGCCTGTGCCAGGTCCAGGTGAACGCGGAGGCGGGGCTGACATTCGCCAAGGCTCTGCGTTCGTTCTTGCGTCAGGACCCGGATGTGATCCTTGTGGGCGAGATCCGCGACCTGGAGACCGCTCAGATCGCCGTGCAGGCCTCGCTGACAGGTCACCTGGTGCTGTCCACGCTGCACACGAACGACGCCCCGAGTTCGATCATCCGTCTCGTGGATCTGGGTGTCGAGCCGTTCCTGTTGACGGCGACGCTCGAGGGCATCGTGGCGCAGCGGCTGGTTCGGAAGCTGAACCAGGAGACGCGCGAGCGCTACACGCCGAGCGAGCAAGAGCTGATGGAGTTGAACCTGCGCCCCGAGGATATCGCCGGCAAGGACTTCTTCCGCCCGGGCGCTTCGAACCAGGTGGGCGGCGGGTACAAGGGTCGCATGGCGTTGTTCGAGATCATGACGATGGACGACGAGATGCGCGAGCTGATCATGAAGGACTCGAGCACCGCGGTGCTGCGGACGCTGGCGCGTCGCAAGGGGATGAGGAGCCTGCGTGAGTGCGGGCTTCTCGGGATCTACGAGGGGCTGACGACCATCGACGAGGTCATGCGTGAGACGCTGGCCGAGGAATGAGCGGCGGGCCGCGCGGGAAGCGGATGAAGCGCGATGTTTCGAGGGAGCGGCCGCGGGCGCTCGATCGATCGTGAGGAGCACGAGATGGCAACGTTCACATACCAGGCACTGAACGCTTCTGGCAAGAACCAGAAGGGCACGATCGAGGCCGCGTCCAGCGAGGAGGCGACCCAGAAGATCAAGGCCCAAGGCTACTTCCCCACGTCGGTCCAGCCGGTCAAGGAGAAGAAGGCCAAGCCCAAGCCGGGCGAAGAGGGCGCCGCCAAGAAGAAAAAGAAGAAGGGCGGCGGCACGACGATCAGCTTCGGGCGCGTCAAGCCCAAGCACCTCACGCTGTTCACCCGGCAGCTGTCGACGCTGCAGGACGCGGGCCTCCCGCTGCTGCGCTCGCTCCAGATCCTCGAGAGCCAGCAGAAGCCGGGGAAGATGAAATCGGTGCTCTCTGGCGTCTGCGAGGAGGTCGAGGGCGGGAGCTCGCTGTCCGAGTCGATGGGCAAGTATCCCAAAGCCTACGACAATCTCTATGTCAAGATGGTCAACGCGGGCGAGATCGGCGGCGTGCTGGACCTCATCCTCCAGCGTATCGCGGAGTTCATGGAAAAGAGCGAGCGGCTGAAGCGCAAGATCAAGGGCGCGCTCGTCTACCCGGTCGTGGTCATGTTCATCGCGGTGGTGATCCTCACGTTCATCATGGTGTTCATCATCCCGAAGTTCAAGGACATCTTCGCGGACTTCGAGGTGGAACTCCCCGGCCTGACGCTCTGGCTGATGGACACCTCGAGCTGGATGGCGGGCACCAAGGCGGGGCAGAGCGTGCCCGGCGCCGTGATCGTGGCGCTCGCGGGCCCGGTCCTCTGGATCTCGTACAAGCTGATCCGCAAGACCCCGCCCGGGCGTGCGGTGTTCGACACGCTGCTGCTGTGGACGCCGATCTTCGGCAACCTGATCCGCAAGACGGTCGTGGCCCGGTTCACCAGGACGCTCGGCACCCTGATCGGTGCCGGCGTGCCGATCCTCGAGGCCGTGACGATCACGGCGGAGACCAGCGGCAACTACGTGTACGAGAAGGCGCTCAAGAAGGTGCACGATTCGATCCGCGAGGGCGAGAGCTTCGCGGGCCCGCTGCGTGAGTCGAAGACCTGCGACGCGATCGTGGTGAACATGATCGATGTCGGCGAGGAGACCGGCGACATGGACGCGATGCTCATGAAGATCGCGGACAACTACGACGAAGAGGTCGACGTCGCGGTCGAGTCCCTCGTCTCGCTGCTCGAGCCGCTGATGGTCGTGGTGCTGGGCGGGATGGTCGGAACGATCGTGGTCGCGATGTTCCTGCCGATGATCAAGATGATCGAGTCGCTCCAGTAAGCCCCGGGCGAGCCGCCCCTCCCGCCCTGCTGTCCATCGAGTCGTCCCGTAATCCCCTGATCGTCCTTCGCCGTTCCGATCGCCTGCTGCCCTGGAGGGTCCCCCATGCCGAGGCATCCGAAGTCAGCCGAGCACCGCCCGAGCCGGGTGCCGCGCGCCGGCTTCACGCTGATCGAACTGCTGGTCGGGATCACGATCATCGCGCTGCTCGCGGCGTTGCTGATCTCCGGGCTGTCCCGCGCGGTGGAGCGTGCCCGCAGCACGACCGCCCAGCAGTCGATCGACGCGCTCGTGCTGGGCGTGACGCAGTTCAAGAACGATTTCGGGTTCTACCCGCCGCTGGTGCACGACGGGGCCCCGATCTCGGACGGCGACGATCTCCGGCGACCGTTCGTGCAGATCGAGGGGCAGCAGCGGGACGGCCCGCTGGTCGAGATCGATTCGGGGGACATCCAGTTCGAGCGTCTGGTCGTATGGGCGGAGGGCGAGGACTCGGCGTTCTTCAGACGCCGGGAGGGCGGGGTCAACGACCGCGTCGAGTTGACCCAGGGCGGCGAATGGGACGACGATCGGGCGTGGAGCGACATCCGCTACTCGAAGTTCGCGCTGCCGTTCTACCTGAGCGGTGTCGGGGGCAAACGGCTGGACGGCGTGGCGGGCCCGGGCTTCGCGCGGCCGCAGGCGAACGGGCTGTTTATCGGCGTGGGCTATCCGGTGGGCTCGACGCGTGACCGGTACGAGCCGGTGGTGGACGCCGACACCGGATCGCTCAAGCAGGTCATCGGGTACTTCGAGCAACTCGAGTACGCCGAGCACGAGTCCGCGGTGCCCGGCACGGTGATGCCGACCGACGCCGAGGTCGCGTTCCTCGATCCGTGGGGGCGGGCGGTCCGGTACTACCGGTGGGAGGCCGGACGTCTCGTCAACGGGCGGCTTGTGGTCGAGTCGACCCTGGATCTGAACATCCCCCCGGTGCTGGTTGACCCCGCGGTCTACGCCGGGGTGCAGAACAACCCGAACAACGCGGTCGATGACAGCATCGCCAACGACCTGACCGGGGGAGACCCCGAACTCCGTTCGGCGCGGTTCGCGATCGTGAGCGCGGGCCCGGACGGCCTGTTCGGGACGGAAGCGATCGAGGACATCGCGGCCGCCCTGCGTGAGGCCGAGCCGGCCTCTCTGGAGGGCAAGGCCGACCTGCGCGCGAAGGCGATGGAGGACAACGTCGTGGGGCTTGGCAAATGAACCACCGTTCACGCATCCATCGCGGCATGCTGTCGGGGCAGACCCCGGTGCGGCGCGGTTTCACCGTCGTCGAGTTGCTCGTCGTGATCGTGGTGATCGTGATCGTGCTGACGATCGCGACGCCCGCGTTCCGGGCTCTGATCTACTCGTCCGAGCGATCACTGGCGTTCAACTCGGTCGAGGCGGCGGTCGCGTCGGCACGCGACGTGGCGTTGCGCTCCGCCGGCGGCGACGACGGAGCGGTGGTGTTCTTGTACGACCAGGGCGGGCCGATGCGGATCGTTCCCGCGGTCCGTGTGGGCAGCATCAGCCAGCAGCGTCGGCGGGGCGAACTCAGCGCCGCCGGTCAGGTCCGCGTGGATGTCTTCGCCCCGGTGGCAGACGCGACGCTGATCGAGATGCCGCCGAACTGGCACGTCCGGGGGTACGCGTCCGCCGGATCGATGGTGGACACCCAGGGCAACGGCCGGGAGTTCGCCGCGTGGTACAACAGCGAGCCGTGGGGCGGTGTGCAGACCCAGGAGCCCGTCAAGAACGAACGCAACTGGGTCTTCCCCGAGTCGGGGCTGTACCCGGTCGACCTCCAGGTCTCGCCCTCGAACGGCAGCTCGGCCGGGGTTCGTCCGAACTTCGCGTCGCAGACATCCCGTCAGTCGTTCATGATCCGGTTCGACGCGCGGACGGGCGCGGTGAGCAGCGATCGCGGGCTGTCGTTGCTCATCGACCCTCGCCCGAGCTCGCGTGACCGCGTTGGAGCGCAGAACCCCGACGCGGACCAGCTCAGGCTGCGTCCCGACCGGAGCGAGGATCTCGTGCGTTGGGCGCGCGGGCTGATCGACGCCGCGCCGTTCAACCCGAGAACCGGGAGGGCCCTCGATCCGCCCTACAACACGCAGTCGTTCGATTCAACGCTGGCGTACATCGGGATCCAGTCCAACGACACGGTGCTGGTCAAGCCGGTGACCAGGTTCGCGGTGTACGACGAGCGCCGGCTGGCCCAGGACATCGGGGCGCGGTCGCTGAATCCGGTGACCGGGACGCTGTACTCGCCTGTCGCCGCCGACGGTTCGGGCGATGATGCGATCCGTTACGACGAGGGCCTGTTCCGCGACGGGTTCAACAACGACGAGGTCCGTGATCGGATCAACGCGTGGATCGAGGGCGACACGAACTTCGATCAAGAGATCAACGACGAGGACGCCCCCCAGGCACGCCTGTACCTGGTGCGTCCGCTCACGGGCGAACTCGTGGAGGTGCTGCGATGATGGGTGGTCGGCGCAGGGCGTGCCGGTCGGTCGGCGGATTCTCGCTGATCGAGGTGCTGATCGCGGTGCTGGTGCTCGCGTTGGGCCTGCTCGGGCTCGGTGCGGTGTTTCCGGCGGTGATCGCGCAGCAGCGGGACGCGTTCAACGCGTCCCGCGGGGCCGACGTCGCCGATTTCGCCTTTGACATGCTCAGCAACGCAGAGCCCGGCACGCTGGACCTCTCCCCGCTCTGGGCGCTTGATTCCGCGAACCGGATCGCGCTGGGTACCCCGCGAGAGAACGGCGGGGCCGGCGTACGCCCCGTCCGCATCGGGGCCAACAACCGTCTCTACTCGTGGATCGTTTCCACGGTCGATGAAGCGGCGCGCGGGCAGCGTCCCCCCTTCGCGGAACCGATCCCGACGTTCGATGTCAGCCGGCTCTCCGATCTCCAGGAGGGGCTGTGGCGTGTGAACGCGCTCGGGGCTGGCGCCGAGTACCAGTTCCAGTTGCCGGTCCAGTCGCGTCTGTTCCCGCTGCCGGATTCGGGGTCGGATCCCCGCTTCGTCTGGGACCCCATCGTGCGCCGGTTGCCGGGCGAAGGCGTTCAGGTCGCGATATTCGTTCGGCGTATCGACGAACGCATCCGCGTGCCGCGCAACTTCACCCTCTCGGACCTGCTGACCAACGACAACAGCCCGCCGAACGTGAGCCGCCCGGTCCTCCCGCTGGCGCTCGATCCCAGCCGCGGCCGCCAGGTCACCGACGAGGGCGGCACGCGTTCCGTGGTCTACCCGATCCCGCTGGCCGCCGAGGTCTCGGTGTACGAAGAGCAACTGGACTGGCTGGTGTTCGAGAACGGGGTGGTCGGGAACGACGGCTTCGATCTGACCATCAGCCAGGTCCGGCGTGTTGGGCAGCAGTTCGTCGATAACACGGGCGTGGTCCGGACGGTGGTCGGGCTCCCCGAGGTCGAGCCCGGCGGGGACGACGCGTTGGCCCGGCGGGCGGTCGTGGTGGACCCCCCGTTCGTGCAAGCCAACGCAAGCGAGGGGCGCGGTGTGGCGATCCGCAACCCCGACGACGCGCAGCGGACCACGTGGGTCAAGCAGATCGTGTTCACGCCGCAGATCCCGGCGGCGGTCCGGGTGTACACGCTGTCGAAGCCGAGGGGCGGTTAAGGAGTTCGCACGAGGATGACGCAGCAAGCGCCCACAACCCGTGTCCTTCGTCGCCCGGTCCGGATCCGTGGTGTTGATGCCCCCGGCTTGCGCCGGGCGTTCACGCTGGTCGAGTTGCTGATCGCGATCGCGGTGCTCGCGCTGGTCTCGATCGGGCTTGCGGTGATCTTCGGGTCCATCGGGGAGACGGTGAGCGAGGGGCGTCGTGCGAGCACGCTCAACCGCGCCGCCGAGCGGATCGAGAGCCAGATCCGCGCCGATCTCGAACGTCTGACGCGTGAGGGATACCTGGTCATCGCCAACCGCTACGCGAGCGAAGAAGCCGTCGGCGGCGGGGAGCCCCCCGTGCTGGAGGGCATCGACATGCAGTTGTCCCCCCGGGACCGGAGGGGGCGCGCCCGGCGGGCGGACGAGATCATGTTCTTTGCGCGGGGCGATTTCGTGTCCCGGCGTGTGCCCCTCGCCAGCGGGCTGCTGGCGACGGCGAACGAGGCGGCTGTCTATTACGGCATCGGGCAGAAGCGCGTGCCCGACCTCGAGACGCCCGTCAACAGCGCCCAGAACTTCTTCTTCAACCCCTTCCCGACCGACCCGAACCTCGAGTCGACCCGGCGCCGCTCGTACGCGCCCCTGCTGGGTGTCCAAGAGCCGAGCGGTGCGCCGGCGAACCCGAACCGGTTCGCCCAGGACTGGTCGCTGCTGCGTCAGGTGACGCTGCTGACGACACCCCGGATCGCGGCGCAACCGCCCGAAGAACTGTTCGGCGTCGAACGGCGCGACGAACTCCAGACCGGGCGTCGCCTGCTCCAGGACTCGGTGCGTCAGATCGCGTTCCAGCCCTCGGCCCGCTCGATCTTCAACAGCCTCGCCTGGACCGACATCAGGGCGTACGCCAGCCCGCCGGGCACGCCCTCGGGCGACGGCGACAGCCGATGGTGGATCGGGGATATCGCCCGGTTCCCCAGCCCGACCGCGACCCCCGCCCAGCGATCGTTCCCGGCGTTCCGCTCCAGCGGCGTCGTCGACATCGCGCAGGGGCGGATCGCGGACATCCGGCGTCAGATCCTCTCGCTCGTCGCGGTGGGACGCAGGCCCGGGGACTACTACGCCCCAGAGACCATCCGCCAGTACAGCGCACGCCCGGCCTCGGGAGCCCAATCGTTCGACGGCTTCAGCGCGGCATGGCTGAACCCCAACACCAGCGCGGACCCGACACCCCAGAGCGCGGCGGGGGGCTTCGACCTCGACGGCGCGGACGGGCAGATCCTGCGGGCCTGGGTGTTCGACTCGATGCCGAGTCTCTGGGACACCTCGGGCCCCGTGCCCAGGTACCTGGCGGGCGTCCGGTACGAGGACACGCCGACGCGTCTGGTGTACGAGGGCGATGAGTTCGACAACTCGGACGAGGGCCTGCTGGGGCGGGCGATCGCCGAGGCGAATCAGGAGATGCTGACTTCCCAGGTGTTCGTGCCCAGGGTGACCGAGTTCATCGTCGAGTGGTCGTACGGCACGGTCGATCCGACGCTGGTGCCCGGCAACCCGGAGTTCCGCCAGATGCAGTGGTTCGGGCTGCCGCGGGCGACACGCGACGACGACAACGACGGCGTGATCGACCTGCGTGACCACGAGAACGCCCCCACGGTCCGGCGGTACTCGGACCCGCTGTTCAACACCCCGGACCTGCAGCAGCGGGACGACCGTGCCCGGGGCCGATTGCTTGTGAACGCCGCGCCCTCTGACCAGGAGCGGTCGCCCGATTTCGCGGTCTTCGGGTTCACGGACCCGAACAGCACGCCGGGCACGACCGACGACATCGCGGTCGATTGGCCACGCTTCCTTCGTTTCACGATCTCGATCGCGGACCCGGAGGACCAGGAGTCCGAGCGGACGTTCCAGTTCGTGTTCGCGGTCCCGGGCGGGCGGGGCTGATCGCGTTCGGTCTAGGTGTGGTGTCCGGGGGCGGACAGCACGGATCAACGGCTCGGGGACGGGCCTTCGCAGAGCATCGCGCGTGGCACCGGCGTGCGGGCTGATCGGTCGAGAACGGTGCGAGAGACCCCGCCTGTCGCGGGGAAGGAGCGGTCCATGCGATCCTCACTGCAGCGATTCAAGGCCAAGCACCGCCCGTCCCGTCCCACGCCCGCGACGCTGCGCGCCCGCAGCGGGTCCGCGCTGGTCGTTGTGATCGGCACGCTGGCGTTGATCTCCGTCTTCGCGGCGATCTACATCTCGATCGGTCGTTCCGACACCCGCGCGGTCGCCACCCAGGAGATCCGCGCCGAGCAATCGGACTACGCCGACCGCTACCTCGAGCACGCGATCGGCATCGTCGGGATCGACCGGCTCGACGCGACCATGCAGTACGCCGACGCGGACCTTCGCTACCAGGTCCCGCGCCGCGAGACCACCGACGCGCCCTACACGGACTGGAGCGTCCGTTCCCAGTCCGACGACCCCGCGGATTGGTTCTTCCCCGCGGGCGGCAACCCGTTCACGCGCCGGAGCGGCGACAGCTTCGATCCCCGCGTCCCCTCCGACCCCTGGCTCGCCTCGCTGCGCCCCGAGTTCCTGGGCGATCCCCTCGACCGCCCGTTCTCGGAGAACGCCACGCAGTTCGAGTTGGAGGGGTTCCTCGACAAGCGCGACTGGCTCCAGATCAGCAACATGGCGCCCGACGGGCGGTTCGTGAACCTGTTCAACCTGCGCCCGAACCCGTTCCCGCCGGCCGGCGGCGGGCCCATCGGCGGGTTCAACGCC
>DIYM01000135.1 GCA_002429045.1 Phycisphaerales bacterium UBA6054 | reverse complement strand
GAGGAGGTCTCGGCGTTGGTCCGGATCGCCGGCTTCGACGAGCCGGTCGCCGATGTGGTCCGCGAGCGTCTGACCCGCTCGCCCAAGCCGACGTTCGCGTTCGACGCGTCGACGACCGAGGCGGATCAGTCCGCGGCCGCGGGCCGGACGCAGCCGGTCCGCCGATCGATCGCGGGCGGTCAGAAGATCTTCGGTCGTGGCGACGTGCTCAGCGAGGACCAGCTGGCGTTGTTCGAGATCGAGCGGCGCGAGTTCGCGGCGCGGGGCGGGGCGCAGCGTCTGATCGCCCGGCGTGCCGCGGTGTTCGGCATGGTCGGTGTGCTGACCATCCTGCTGGCGGGGTACATCGCCGGTTTCTGCCCGCGGATCGCGCACCGCCCGGCGCGGATCGGCTGGCTGACGCTGGTGCTGGCGGTGGCGATCTGTTCGGCGTGCGCGGTCGGGGTGTACGACCCCCGCCTGATGTGGCTCGGAGCGCTCACGCCGGTGGTGCTGGTCGCGGTGCTGTTGTGCGTGGCGTACGACCAGCGGTCGTCGCTGGCGATCACCGCGATCCTCGCGTTGTTCGTCACGTTCGCGCTGCGTCAGCCGATCGGGATGTACGCGCTGATGCTGATCGGTATCGCCGCGGCGATCAGCCAGCTCCGGGAGATCCGGGAGCGGCGCACGCTCATACGCATGTCGATCGCCGTCGCGATCGCGCTGGGCGGCGCTGCGATGCTCGACCAGATCATCTCCCTGCCCGCGGCCGGCACGTCCGAGGGCCTGCGGATCGCCGCGGTCGTCTCGGCGGGCGCGCAGTCGTTCCTGTCGGGGCTGCTGGTGGGAGGGATCACGCTGTTCATCCTCCCGTTCATCGAGAAGGCGTTCGACATCACCACCGGGATGACGCTGATCGAGCTCCGCGACCCCAAGCAGCCGCTCCTGCGCGAGCTGCAGCAGCGCGCCCCGGGGACGTACAACCACTCGCTGAACGTCGCGTCGATCGCCGAGTCCGCCGCCGAGTCGATCGGCGCGGACTCCCTGCTCACCTATGTCGGCTGCCTGTACCACGACATCGGCAAGATGAACAAGCCGGGGTACTTCGTCGAGAACCAGTCGGGCGGGCCGAACAAGCACGACAAGCTCAACCCGTCGATGTCGCTGCTCGTGATCGTCGGGCACGTCAAGGACGGGCTCGAGATCGCGCGAGCCCACAACCTCCCCCGGAACCTGCGGCACTTTATCGAAGCCCACCACGGCACGACGCTGGTCGAGTACTTCTATCACAGGGCGAAGAAGAAGGCCGAGCGCCCCGCGGAGACCAACGCGGACGAGACCGCGGGAGAGAAGAAGCAGCAGCCGACGAACGACACGCCGGTTGAATCGGACGAGTCGATCCTGCCGAGCGAGGTCGACTACCGCTACCCCGGGCCGCGCCCACGCACGAAGGAAGTGGCGATCACGATGCTCTCCGACGCGGTGGAGAGCGCGACGCGGACCCTCGCCGAGCCGACGCCCGCGCGGATCGACGCCCTCGTCCGCGAGCTCGCGAACCGGCGCCTGACCGACGGGCAGTTCGACAACTGCGACCTGACGCTCCGGGAGCTCTCGACGATCTGCGATTCGATCTCCAAGACCGTCTCGAGCATCTACCACGGCCGCATCCGCTACGCGAGCACGACGGACTCGCCCGAAGACACCAAGACCTCGGCGTCGACAAAGGCCGACTCGGCCACACGCACCGAATCGGAGCGCCGGGCGTGAGCCCGCTGCTCCGATGCGCGTTGCTGCTGGTGGCGTTCGCGGGCGGCGCGGGCCCGGGGTGTGCGCCGAAGGCTCACGTCCATGAGCGGTGGACGGGCGCGACGGACCGGGGCCCGCTCGGTCTCGGAGACGCCACGATGCGTTGGATCGTCGGCGGAGAGACCATCGAGACCGGGGCCCCGTTCGACGAGGTCCTGCTGTCGTGGGATGTGCGCCTGGACGGGGGCGGATCCGGGGCCCGGCTCGAGGCCCGCGTGCGTTCGGGCTCGGATTGGTCCGCGTGGATGACGATCGCGGGGCGGGGCCCCACGCCCGGGTACGAGCCGGTGCGTGACGATCCGATCGCGCGCGTGGAGGTGGACATGATCGTGTGCCGCCGGCCATGCGACGCGGTCGCGTGGCGCGTGCTGGGGACGGGGCGGGCGGCGCCGGACGTGCGCGAGATCTGGGTGACCACGACCGCGATCAACGCGGGCGACCGGTCCGGTCCCTGGGGCGTCGCGTCACCGATCGAGCACGCTGTTCCGCACAGGGCTCAGCGCGACGCGGGCGAGGAACTGGGCGGTCGGCTCTGCTCGCCCGCGTCGGTGGCGATGGTGCTCGCGTCGCGGGGCGTGGACGTTCCCATGCTGGCCATGGCCGAGCGGGCGCACGACGCCGAGTTCGACCTGTACGGCAACTGGGTCAACAACACGCTGGCGGCGTCCGAGCTCGGCGTGCCGATGCGGGTGACACGGATCGGGTCGTGGGCGGAAACGCGCGCGTTCCTCGAGCGGGGGCCGGTCGTGATCTCCCTCCCGCCGTTCCATGAGCGTGAGATCACCGGCGCGGGGTACTCGTCGCGGTCCGGGCATCTGATCGTGATCGCCGGGCTCGACGGCCGCGGGGGTGTGATCGTCCGCGACCCGGCGCACGCAGACGACGCGACACGGGTGTACCGGCGCTCGCAGCTGACCCGGCTGTGGCTGAGAGAAAACAGGGGGACCGCCTATGTCTTGGGCGGAGCGGGCGGATGAGCGTGCCCTGGGACGCGTTGGCGTTCCGATGCTCAGCGGCTCTTCTTGGCTCTGGACTTGTAGCTCGAGCCGCCGGTCCGTTTCTGGGTGGACCGCCCGCGTGACGGCTTGACGGCGCCGGGCGTGCTGGCACGCCCGTTCTGGCGCTTCGACGCGAGCTGGGCGAACATGATCACGAAGAACCCGCCGAACACGGCGAGCAGCACACCCACAAAGACGAGCAACAAGAACGGTGACACGGCCGACTCCTCGACGCCAATGTACCACACCGTCGCGGCGCGGGGAACCCATTACCCGGGCGGGCCGAGCCACTTGGACCGCATGGCGTCCCGCTCGGCTTCGGTCCAGAAGTGTCGGGTGAACGGGTGATCGAGCATCCGCCCCACGTGCTCGGGCCTTCTCGAAAGCCCGGACCTGAGCCGGCCCGCGACCTCGTCGTGCCCGTAGCTGGCCCCGACGTTGAACCGCGGGATCTCCAGCGAGCCCAGCCCGAGGAACCCGGCGACCGCGGCGCCCTTGGCGGCGTCGTCGAGATCCGTGCGGACGATCAGCAAGCGGAAGGCGCCGGACCGGAGTTCCTGGACCCCCCGGGCGTGCGGGAACGGGTGATCAAGCGGGTCGATCCCGAGCGTGTGCTTGGGCTCGAGGTCGAACCAGTCGGTCGCGACGTGGTGCGGGTAGCGCGCGAGGAACGTGTCCGTCAGCGTCTCCTCGTCCATGTCTTCGAGCGGGGGCGGGGCGTCGAGATCGCGGAACCAGTTCGGCTTGAAGTAGAGGAACGCCGAGACGCTGGTCGCGATGGGGTCGCGGACCAGCGCGACGAAGCGGGCCGGCCGTTTCGCGTTGATGATCTTGTTGTGCACG
>DIYM01000157.1 GCA_002429045.1 Phycisphaerales bacterium UBA6054 | reverse complement strand
CCGGAGAACCCGCCACGAGCCCCGGCGTCCCGATGCGGGGGGCGGTGTCGGTTCTGGTCGCGGCCGCGGCCGCATCGGGTGTCGCGCTCTCGATGGTCGGCGCCGGCGACCCGCCGGTGCTCCGGGTCACGGCGTTGCTGTCTGTGTGGGCCTACGCCGGGTGGGCGCCCCTGCTGTACGCGCTCGGGGCGTGCGGCTGGGGTGCGCTGGCGTGGCGATGGATCACGCCCGGCGAGGTCTGCGTCGGCGATCGGCTCGCGCTCGCGGTCTCGGTGGGGATCGCCGCGACCCTCACGGCGACCCATCTGCTGGGCTGCCTGGGATGGCTGGGGCCGGTGTCGGCGTGGCTCTGGACCGGGCTTGGGATCATCTTTGGAGCGACAGCGATCGGCGCATCGTGCCGCCCGCGGACACGCTCGGAAGGCATCCGGATCGATCGCTGGACGCTGGCGATCCTCACGCTCGGTTCGGTGGGCGTGGGAGTGATGCTCGCGGCGTCCGCCGTCCCGCCCGGGGCCCAGTGGGACTCGGAGTTCGGGGGCTACGACTCGCTGAGCTACCACCTCCAACTCCCGGCCGAGTGGATGGGTTCGGGACGGATCACGCCACTCGAGCACAACGTGTACTCGTACCTGCCCGGGTACATGGAGTCGGCCGTGGTGCATCTGGCGTGCCTGAACGGCACGCCGGGGCGCGATGGGGCGGGGCTCAGCGGTCTGGTCTCGGGCGACGGGTTCGGTGTGCATGCGCCGAGCCTGCTGTCGCTGTTCGTGGCGGTGATCGGCGGGTGGATCACCGCCCGGCTGACACTCGTCTGGCTGGCACGGGCTGGCGTGGGCGGGCGCGTGGCGCACCGGGCCGCCGCGGCCGCTGCGGCAACCGTGCTGCTCACCCCGTGGCTCCAGGTCGTCGGTTCGATGGCGTACAACGAAACGGGCGTGGTGACGCTCGGTGGGGCCGCGTTGCTGGCATCGGCGGTGCCCGGGATCGCACCGATCCGACGCGGCGTCCTGGTCGCGGTGTTGATGGGCGGGGCGTGCGGCTGCAAACCCACGGCGGTCCTGTTCCTCGCGCCGGCATGTGCGGTGTCGATGGCGGCGTTCGTCCCCAGCCGCCGCTGGTTCACCATGTTCGCGTGCGCCTCTGCCGTCGGGCTGATGATGCTCGCGCCCTGGCTTGCACGGAACGCGGCGCACGGAGGCAACCCGGTGTTCCCCCAGGCGGTCGGGCTCTTCGGATCAGCGCACTGGACCCCAACCCAGGCCGCGACCTACCGGGCGGGTCACACCGACGAGAGCGGCCCCGTCGACCGGGTGCTGATGCTCGTCCGCCCGGACCCGGGCGCGTCAGGCGACGCGCCCGCGGTCGGGAGGCTGCGTGGGCTGACCAACCCGCAATGGGCGTTGACACCGTGGCTCGGCATGATCGGCATGCTCTGTCTTGTAGCGCCGTCCCGGTCCCGCCGGGTTGGGCTGGTGATCCTCGCTGGGACCGCCCTGGGACTGCTCGCGTGGCTCGTCGCGACCCACCTGCAGAGCCGGTTTTTGGTCCCCCTGATCCCGCTGCTCGCGGGCGGCTTCGGAGTCGCGCTCGGCGTGTTCGGCGCGAGATCGAACGCCGTCGCCCACGCGGCGCTGCTGGGGTTGGCCATCTCGCTGGGGTGGAGCGTGATCAACTATGCGTCGCAGCGTGGCGGGATGCCCAACGGGCTGCTCGGGATCGGCGCGGGCGCATTCACGGGAGCGATCGATCTGGGCGATACGAGCGACTCCATCCCGTCGGCGAGCATCAATCGGGATCCCGGTGTCGAAGGCGTCGTGCTGCTCGTCGGCGACGCCGCCCCGCTCTACTTCCGGGCGCCCGTCCGGTACGCGACCGTCTGGGACCGCAACCCGCTCGGTGACATCTTCCGCGAGCAGAGCGACGACCCGGGCGCGTGGATCGCGGCGTTGCGGGAGACCGGGGTGCGATGGGTCTACATTTCGTTCGCCGAACTGGACCGGCTCGCGGAGTCGGGGTGGCACGATCCCGAGATCTCCCGACAGCGTGTCACGCGTCTCGTGGAGCGGCTGGGCGCCCCGCGGCGGTCCTGGCCCCAGAGCGGGTCGGCGCTCTATCGGCTTCCCGACCCCCAGCGGAGTGAGCCTTGAGCGTGGACACACCAGAACCGAGCGGGCCAGCCCCGGGCCCGGGGGCGGGCCCACAGCGGTCCTCGGGCGGGACCCCGCTCGATTCGCGGCGCTCGCTCCTGCGCAACGCGTTCCAACTCGCCGGGTTCGGGATCGGGATGGCGCTGCTGGTCTGGTGCGTCCGGATCGTGCTCTCCGAGGAGAACCGATCCACGCTCGAGCGCCTGCGCGACGCATCGGCGTGGGAGATCCTGCTGCTCCTCTCGGTCGCGGCATCGAGCATCATCCTCAACGCGGTGATCTTCTGGGCGACCATCCGTCCGCTGCACACGATCCGGCTTTCGGACATGATCGCGACCAACGGCGTTTGCACGTTCCTGAGCTACCTGCCGTTCAAGGTCAGCGTCATCGCACGCTGGATCATCCACGGACGGCGCGACGGTGTCCCCACGCTCACGATCGGGACCTGGTTTCTGGTCGTGGTCGGGCTCATGGTCGTCACGATCGTGCCGATGGGGCTGGCGTTCGTCCGCCCCGAAGGCGCGGGCTGGTGGTGGTGGGCGGCGATTCTCGGCGCGATCGCCCTGGCGCATTGGGTCGCGATGGCCGCCGCCCGGTGGGTGCGGGGCGAACGCGGGCTCGATCGCATGCGCGCGATGCGGGTCCCCCGCGCGATGCTCGAGCACGAGTTGTTCCGACGCCTGCACGACGGCGCGGACATGGCCGGCGACGGTCACGCCGCGTGGATCTCCGCGGGCGCCCGCGTGCTGGACGTCGGGGGTTTCACGCTGCGCATCGGGGTCGCCGCATCGATCCTGGGCGTGGGGCTGACCGTGGAGGAGACGCTTCTGATCGGGCTGGCGTACTTCGTCACCGGGGTGGTGAGCCCGTTCGGCACCGTCGGCACGCGCGAGGCATCGGCGTTGGTCTTTGCGCACAGCGCGGGGGTCTCGGCCGCCGAGGCGCAGGAAGCCGCGCTGATCACCGCGGTCCTGCTCGTCACCGTGACCGACGCGATGACCAGCTTCCTCGGAGCGGGCTTCGGGCTCGCCTGGCTCCGGGCCGACCGGTTGCTGCTCGGGCGCAACGCGCTGGCCGATCCGCCCCCCCCGCGGGACAGACCCCCGGGCAACCCTCCGAACCGGGACGACGGAGCACCTACCATCAGCGGTGAAGATCGCGCTGGCCCAAATCAACCCCACAGTCGGTGACATCCAGGGCAACTCGGAACTGATCGGGCGGGCGATCGACGGTGCGAGGGAGCGGGGCGCTCGGCTCGTGGTCTTCCCCGAACTGGCGGTGTGCGGCTACCCGCCGCGCGACCTGCTGAACAACGAATCCTTCGTCGAGACCTGCCAAGCGGCGGCCGATCGGATCGGTCTGGGGCAGACCCGAGGGATCGGTCTCGTCCTGGGAACCCCGCTGCGTCGCGATGACGGGCGCATCGCCAACGGGCTCGCGGTGTTCGACGATAACGCGGGCGTGGCGCGGTACGAGAAGCGGCTCCTCCCGACCTACGACGTGTTCGACGAGGACAGGTACTTCGTACCCGGCGACGCCCCGGTGGTGGTCGAGTTCGATGGGCGGCGGGTCGGGCTGGCGGTGTGCGAAGATCTTTGGCGCGGCCAGGACGCCGGTGCGTCGGCCAGGTACGCCGCCCGCCCCGACCCGATCGAGGCGTACGGACGGGAGAACATCTCCTTGCTCGTCGCACCGTCGGCCAGCCCGTTTGTGCTTGGCAAGCACGGCAAGCACCGGCAGATCGTCAGCCAGACCGCCGACAGGCTCGGCGTCCCGGTTGTCTCCGTCAACCAGGCGGGCGCGAACGACGACCTTGTCTTCGATGGACGATCCTGCGTGGTCGCCCCGGGCGGCCGGACGATCCGTGAGTGCTCGGCGTTCGAGCCCGATCTGATCGCCGTGGATACCCGCGGCACGGGCACCGATTCCCCCGCCCGTGTGATCGACGACGAACGCTTGCTGATCGAGGCCCTGACCGTGGGAACCCGAGACTATATCGGCAAGTGCGGGTTCCGCTCGGCGTGCCTGGGGCTCTCGGGCGGGATCGACAGCGCGCTGACCGCCGCGATCGCCGCCCGCGCCATCGGTGGGGATCACGTCATCGGCGCCGCGATGCCCGGCCCGTTCAGCTCCGAGGGATCGATCACCGACGCTTACGCGCTGGCCGAGAATCTGGGCATGCCCTGCATCACCATGCCGATCGCCGATGCGTTCGGCGGGCACCGTTCGACGCTCGACCGCGCGTTCGCGGATCTCGGCCGCCCGATACTCGGGGCACAGCGTCCCGATCACACCGAAGAAAACCTGCAGAGCCGCGTGCGGGGCGCTCTGATGATGGGGCTGAGCAATCGGACCGGGGCGATCCTGCTGACGACCGGCAACAAGAGCGAGTTGGCGGTGGGATACTGCACCCTGTACGGGGATATGAACGGCGGGCTGGCGGTGATCAGCGACGTGCCCAAGACGCTCGTCTACCGCGCCTGCCGCTACATGAACGAGCACCACCGGTCGCTGGGGTTCGCCCGCCCACCGATCCCGGAGCCAACGATCGAGAAGCCGCCGAGCGCCGAACTCGCCCCGGGCCAACTCGACACAGACTCGCTGCCGCCCTACGACGTGCTCGACGAGATCGTGCACCGTCGTGTGGAGCGGCGCGAATCGATCGACACCATCCGAACCGGAACCGGGTTCGACCGAGAGTTGATCGAACGCGTGTGCCGCCTGATCCGGATCAACGAGCACAAGCGTCGGCAGTACGCCGTCGGGCTCAAGGTCACGTCGATCGCCTTCGGGCCCGGGCGGCGGATGCCCGTCGCGCAGCGCTGGACAGGATGAACGACCCGTCCACCTCCCGCGGCCTGGTTCCACGCGAACAATCACTCGATCTCCAGCGCACAGACGATCGACACCGCCTGCTTCTCGCTCACGCCCGGTGACCCGCCCTGTGTGGCGGACTTCGACGCGAACGGTGCGCTGGACGCCTTCGATGTCTCGGACTCCATCGGGCTCTTCGGCTCGGGTTTCCCGTACCCGAGCGCTACCAGGATCCCGCGTACTCGGGCGTGAACCCGCCCGCGTCGCGGGCCGCGAGTTGATGGAGCCGCCTGGCGATCTGCCGGATGTGCAGCGCGTCGTGGGCCGCCCATGCCGCGAGCAGATCGCCCGCGTGCATCGACCCCATCACCGGGTGCGTCTTCTTGGTCGACCAGTCGATCGTGCCCCGTGCTTCGAGCCAAGCCAGGTTGTCGCGCCGGGACCGCGCGAACCGATCGAGCTCGTTATCGATATCCCTCGAGGCGTAGTCTCGCTCGACCGCCCAGCCCTCCGGATCGATGGCGGGCCACGCCATTTCGGGATCCTCGAGAAGCAAGCGGATCCGGCGTGCGAAGTCCTCTTCCTCCTCGTCGGCCAGGTGGCAGACGATCTCGAGCACCGACCAATCGGAAGGGCTGGGCTTCCATGCGTGGTCCGAAGCGGAAACGACCAACGCCACCGAGCGGACCGCCCCCGGGCCGCCCGCCAGCCTGGCGGTGATCGCGCCCGCGTTCACGAACTGCCCGCCCGCATCCGGTCCAGGCCCTCGGGGAACGGGTAGCAGGGGAAGACGCCGACATCGCCCAGCCCCCACATGCCCGGCGCCGGGTACATATCGCCGCGGAACCCCGACGCGTACACCGTCGAGATCACCCGCTCGAAACTCGGCTCGGCGTCGGGCGCGGGCCCGTCGCCGGCGATCAGCCGATTGGAGTTGGCGCCCAGGAACGACACCGAGCACACCGGGCGTCGCTCGGCCCGCCCGCCGATCATCTTGGTGATGGTCTGGAACGCACGACCGAGATCCTTGAGCGTGAAGTGCGCCTGCCCCTTCGGGCGGAGGATCGCGAGGATCAGCACCGAATCCAGGTCATACTTGAGGATGTACGGCTCGCGATCGTGGGCGGCGTGGATGTCCAGCGATTCGTTGAACATCCGCGCGTAGCTCGTGACCGCGTGGACCGACCACTGGCTCGTCGTCACGAGCGACACCAGCTGCGCGATGATGCCGCGTGAGTTGTCCTCTTCGTTGACCGAGCAAACCACCGCACGGTACCGCCCGTCGAGCACATCCCGGAGCATGTCCTGCCCCCACATCAGGCGGAGACGCGAGCCCGGCTGCACCGACGACGGACTCATCGGCAGCAGCGACACGCGGTCCGGGAACGAGCCCGGGCTCAGCAGAGCCTCGGCATTGTCTTCGTACAAGCGGATCGGGTCGGTCATGGGCGGCTCCGGCAGCGGGATCACGGCGGGGGCGAGCACGATCATCACCAACACACGCCACAATCGATCTTACCAGTTCCCGCGCTCGGGCGGCCGCGGCGTACGGCGGGGATGTCTACACGTCGGGGTACTTCAGATCGAACTCGTGACCGCCCGCGAAGACGGGGAGCACGACCGCGTGGTGGAGCAGGTCCGACACCGCCAACGCGAGCCCGGCCGACAGCAACCACCCCCACCATCCGGGCACCATCAGAAGAGCGATCAGAGCGGATCCGGATGCGAGCCCGGCTCCGGCATCGGGGGATCCCGACGCGAAGCCGAGCATCGGCGCGATCGCGAGCAGCGCGAGCCCGGGGTAGCCGTGATGCACACGCCAACCGCGGGTGATCCGCGCGAGCGCTCGGGTCCGCTCCGAGGAGGTCCAGCCGAGCCCGAACCGCAACGCGATGGTTGCGAGTTCGAACAACAACGCCCCGAGCAGCCCGTACAGCAGCGCCTGCCACGGGTCGATGAGCCACCAATGACCGTGCACCATCGAACCTCCGTCCGCCAGAGGATACTCGCGTTGGACGCAACCGGTTCGCCCCTGGCCGGGCCCGGGCGAGAATCACCGGGCGAACCCGGAGGGCACGGCCCCGCCCGGGCAAGGCCCCGGCGGATGACCCGACGCGAGGGACCAGCGGGCAGGCACAGACCGAGCCAACCGGGCCCGATCCGGCACACATCATGGATCCAAAAAAGGTGAACCCCCCTGAGGCAAAGCCTGAGGGGGGTTCCAAAGTCGGCGACGACCTACTTTCCCGCTGAGCAGTATCATCGGCGGCATCGGCTTAACTGCTGTGTTCGGAATGGGAACAGGTGTGACCCGATACCAATGATCACCGACAAGACCTCTCGGCCGGTGTCCCGGACGAGGGGGTTGTGATCAAGGCACAAAGACGAGCATGAGGCGGAACCGGTCTTGCCGGTTCCGGGCGGGGAGATCAGTATCTCTGTTGGTGACGACCAACCCGAAGGAGAGCGTGCGTGTGCATGCCCGCCGTCGGCGCCTGGTCGGAATGATCAAACCTTTGACCGTTAGTACCGCTCAGCTGAGGGCTTCTCAACCCTTACACTCGCGGCCTATCAACCCGGTCGTCTTCCGGGGGTCTCTCGCAAAAGCAAGCAAACCTTATCTCAAGGGGGGCTTCCCGCTTAGATGCTTTCAGCGGTTATCCCTGCCCAACGTAGCTACCCTGCGGTGGACCGAGCGGTCCAACAGGATCACCAGGGGTTGGTCCAACCCAATCCTCTCGTACTAGGGTTGACTCCTTTCAAGTTTGCAACGCCCACAACAGATAGGGACCGACCTGGCTCACGCCGGTCTGAACCCAGCTCGCGTACCGCTTTAATGGGCGAACAGCCCAACCCTTGGGACCGCCTTCAGCCCCAGGATGCGATGAGCCGACATCGAGGTGCCAAACCGCTCCGCCGCTATGGACGCTCGGGAGCGATAAGCCTGTTATCCCTAGAGTACCTTTTATCCGATGAGCTACGACGCTTCCACACGCGATCGCAGGATCACTAGAGCCCGGTTTCCCGACTGCTCGTCCTGTCGGACTCGCAGTAAAGCTGGCTTGTGCTCTTACACTCTAAAACACGGTTTCCATCCGTGCTGAGCCAACCTTTGCGCTCCTCCGTTACTCTTTCGGAGGAGACCGCCCCAGTCAAACTGCCCAACACGCACTGTCCCCTGCCCGGGTTCACGGGAATCAGGGTTAGGCCACAAACTCAAGAAGGGTGGTATCTCAACAACGGCTCCACCAACGCCTGAACGCCGGCTTCAAAGCCTCCCACCTATCCTGCACATCCTGTGCTCGTGACCAATACGAGCCTGCAGTAAAGGTTCATAGGGTCTTTCCGTCTTGCTGCGGGTAGGCGGCATCTTCACCGCCACTACTATTTCACCGAGTCGGTCGTGGAGACAGTGCTCCAGTCATTACGCTATTCATGCGCGTCGGAACTTACCCGACAAGGAACTTCGCTACCTTAGGACCGTCATAGTTACGGCCGCCATTGACCGGTGCTTAGGTCACAAGCTTCGGATAAACCTAACCTGCTTCCGTGACATTCCGGCATTGGGCAAGCGTCACACTGTATACATCCTCTTGCGAGTTAGCACAGTGCTGTGTTTTTGATAAACAGTTGCCAGAGCCTTTTCTCTGCGCCCCGAAGGGCCCCCTTATTGCGAACGTACGGGGTCAATTTGCCTAGTTCCTTCACGACCGTTCTCTCGAGCGCCTGAGGCTATTCGCCTCGCACACCTGTGTCAGTTTTGGTACGGGTCTATGCTGGTTTTTTCTGGGAACCGCTTCAACCTCCAACGGCCCGAAGGCCTGCCAATCTAATAAGGCTGGAGACATTCACGATCCGTTACCCAGCGAGCTCAGGAATATTAACCTGATGTCCATCGACTACGCCCTTCGGCCTCGCCTTAGGTCCCGGCTAACCCTGGGCGGATTTACCTTCCCCAGGAAACCTTGTGCTTACGGCGTGAGGGATTCTCACCCTCATTATCGTTACTCAAGCCCGCATATTCACTTCCACGCGCTCCACCATCCCTTCCAGAATGGCTTCACCGCCCGTGGAACGCTCTCCTACCGCTGCTTACGCAGCCCGCAGCTTCGGTATTAGACTTATTCCCGATCATTATCGGCGCCAGATTCCTCGACCAGTGAGCTATTACGCACTCTTTAAATGGTGGCTGCTTCTAAGCCAACATCCTGGCTGTCACGGCAATCTGACTTCCTTATGAACTAAGTCTAATTTAGGGACCTTAGCTGGCGATCTGGATTATTCTCCTTTTGACCGCGGATATTATCACTCGCGGTCTATCTCCCGGCCCTTGGCTATCGGTATTCGGAGTTTGGTTGCATGGGGTACCCAGGAAGGGCCCGCCACGCATCCAGTAGCTCTACCCCCGATAGTTGCATGCCGAGGCTAACCCTAAAGTTATTTCGGAGAGAACAAGCTATCTCCCGGTTTGATTGGACTTTAACCCCTCCCCACAGCTCATCCCATAACTTTTCAACGTTAACGGGTTCGAGCCTCCAGAAGGTGTTACCCTTCCTTCACTCTGGCCATGGGTAGATCACACGGGTTTCGTGTCTAGCCCCTGCGACTGAACGCCCTATTCAGACTCGCTTTCGCTCCGCCTCCGGCCTGGTAGGCCTTAGGCTCGCCACAGAGACTAACTCGCGGGCTCATTATGCAAAAAGCACGCCGTCACCCCGGAGGGCTCCGACCGCTTGTAAGCGTATGGTTTCAGATCTCTTTCACACCCCTCATAGGGGTACTTTTCAACTTTCAATCACTTTACTTTTGCGCTATCGGTCGTCGAGGAGTACTTAGCCTTAGAAGGTGGACCTCCTATGTTCAATCCGGGTTCCACGAGCCCGAACCTACTCGAGGGCTGAGTTGCTAACTCCGACTACGGGATTTTCACCCTCTTCGATCACGCATTCCAACGTGTTCGCCGGTCTCACAACCATCCGCTTTCGCTCGCCGCTACTGACGGAGTCTCAATTGATTTCCTTTCCTCCGGGTACTTAGATGTTTCAGTTCCCCGGGTTCGCCTCGCACGCCTATGCATTCAGCGTGCGATACCCTTGCGGGTGGGTTTCCCCATTCAGAGATCTGTAGATCACAGCCTGGTTACCGGCTCCCTACAGCTTTTCGCAGGTTCCAACGTCTTTCATCGCCTCTCGACGCCAAGTCATCCGCCATACGCTCTTTCTGGTTTGATCAATCCGACCGGAAGCCGACAGCCAGATGGCCGCCATCCCCGATCGTGCTGCTCAATGACCGCCCCGCCGGAACGACTACCGGCTGTGAGGACGATCAACCCGCCCGCGTTTCTCGGAGCAAACCCCTCGAAACACGCACGGACACCAACTCGAGATACTTAGAATTTCTCGGTTTCGCCGCCCCATCAATATCGACCGCCGCGTCAAACAGACCGCGGAGCCGACCCTGACAGGGCCCTATTGCTCGTCGTCATGCACATGTCAATGAGGCTGAGAACGCCCGGCATCCGCCGATTGCTCCCTGGTTGTGCCCCGCGTTGGGGCGGAGGGGATAGTAGTCCACACTCCGGTTCGGTCAAATTGCTTTAACGGGAATTCCGACATGCACTTGCAGAATTCCCGACGCCGGGGCGCTGAATCTGCCGCCGCCCCCGAGAGCCCCTCGCTGCCTCCCGCGATCCGACGCCAAACCAGCCCTCCGCGGAACGCCTAGGGGCGAGGGAACAGCGACGCGGACGGGTTCTCGGCGGGCTGCCCGGGGGCACGCATCTCCAACTCGGACGCCTCGGCGGCCGAGTTCTTGGCCGCCAGATATCCGGGGCTCGACGTGTCACCGACTGTTGTACGCGAGACGACCCGCCCGTCGCGGTCCATGAGGATCACCTCGCCGACCGGACGCATGGTGCCGAACTCGTCCGGAGCCTGGACCGGGCGGGTGACAATGTCGAGCACATAGGCCCCGAGATCGATCCGCAGCCGCCCCTCGGGCTCGGTGATCCCGACGGGAAGAGGCCCGGCTTCGTCGGAATCCCGGGATTCAAGAACCGCCTTCGCCGCTTCCGACGCATCGATCTGCGTCGGATCGATCAGCAGCAATCCGCGGGGCATGCGGACGCTCGCGTCCACAGCGTCGCCGGGCGTCAGGCTGAGCGTGGATCGGCGGTACGAGCC
>DIYM01000074.1 GCA_002429045.1 Phycisphaerales bacterium UBA6054 | reverse complement strand
AACGCGACGGAGGAGGCGATCGGCTTGTTCTGGCTGGACCACGGGGGCGCCGCGCGGGCGTACGGGACCGTGGGGCCGGGCGGGACCAAACGCCAGGGCACCTTCGCGGGCCACTCGTGGCAGATCCGATCCGCGGACGGCACGCCGATGGGTGTCTACACGCCGACGGAGCGCCCGGGCGTGATCTTCGTCCGCCCGGGCGGCGCGCCCGAGCCCGCAGTTCCCGGCACGCCGGCCCCCGGGCTCTCTCCGGACGGGAGCAGGCAGGTCGTGTTCCGGGACCACAACGTGGTCCTGCGAACGGTCGCGGACGGTTCCGAGGTCGTGCTGACGACCGACGGGACCCCGGGCGACCGGTACCAGGGCCCGGTCCGGTGGTCGCCCGGGGGTGAACGGTTCGTGGTGATGCGGACGGTGCCGGGCTCGGGGCGGACGGTGACGATCGTCGAATCATCGCCCGGGGACCGGCTCCAGCCCAGGACGATCGAGTTCGGGTACCGCAAGCCGGGCGACGATGTGGACGTGCAGCGTCCCGCGCTGTTCGACGCGTTGTCCCTCGCCCAGATCGGGGTCGATCACGCTCCGATCGAGAACCCGTGGAGCGTGGATCGCGTCCGTTGGGACGCGGACGGGCGGTCGTTCAGCTATCTGTACAACGAACGCGGGCACCGGACGATGCGGTACGTCCGCGTCGATGCCGAGACGGGCGGGTCGAGGGTCATCATCGAAGAGACGAGCGCCACGTTCATCGATTGGACGAACAAGGTGTTCGTGCATGAGCTCGGGGCGTCGGGCGACATCGTGTGGATGTCCGAGCGGTCCGGCTGGAACCACCTCTACCTGTTCGACGGCGAGACCGGCTCGGTCAAGCACCCGATCACGTCGGGCGAATGGGTCGTGCGTTCCGTCGAGCGGGTCGACGAGGCGGGCGGGCGGGCCTATCTCCGGGTGATGGGGGTCGACCCGGCGCAGGACCCGTACCACGTGCATTTCGCCAGCGTGGGTCTCGACGGGAGCGGGTTCGTTCTCCTGACCGAGGGCGACGGCACGCACCGCGTCACGCCCAGCCCGGACGGGCGGTTCTTGGTGGATGTCTGGTCCCGGGTGGACCTGGCTCCGGTGACCGAGATCCGGCGTGCCGACGACGGGTCGCGTGTCGCGGTGCTGGCCGAGGGCGACCTGTCGCGCCTCGTGGACGCGGGCTGGACCCCGCCCGAGCGTTTCGTCGCCGAGGGGCGCGACGGCCAGACCGCGATCTGGGGTGTGATCCAGACGCCGACCGGCTTCGACCCGGCTCGCAGCTACCCGGTGATCGAGTCGATCTATGCGGGCCCGCACGGGCAGCACGTGCCCAAGTCGTTCTCGGTGTGGCGTGGGTCGCGCTCGCTGGCCGAGTTGGGGTTCGTGACCGTGCATATCGATGGGATGGGCACCAACTGGCGTTCCAAGGCGTTCCATGATGTCGCGTTCAAGAACCTCAAGGACGCGGGGTTCCCCGATCGGATCGCGTGGTTGCGTGCGGCCGGTCGGACCCGCCCGTGGATGGATCTCGGTCGCGTCGGGATCTACGGCACCTCGGCGGGCGGGCAGAACGCGCTGGGGGCGTTGCTCTTCCACGGCGGCTTTTACCACGCCGGTGTGGCCGACTGCGGCTGCCACGACAACCGGATGGACAAGATCTGGTGGAACGAGCAGTGGATGGGCTGGCCGGTCGATGAGTCGTACGCGATGAACTCGAACGTGATCCACGCCGAGAACCTGACCGGCGACCTGCTGCTGACGGTGGGGGAGATCGACCGGAACGTCGATCCCGCGAGCACCATGCAGGTGGTCGACGCGTTGATCGAGGCGGACAAGGACTTCGAGTTGATCGTGTTCCCGGGCCTCGGGCACGGCACGCTGGGGTCCCCGTACGGGCGACGGCGTATGCGGGACTTTTTCGTGCGTTCGCTGCTGGGCGTGGAGCCGCGTTGGACCTCGGGCGACTAGCGGACGATCGCTCGGAGCGCTTCGCCGAGGTACTCGAACTGCTCGTCCGTGTTGTAGATCTGCGCGCTCAATCGCACGACCGGGCGTCCGCCGGGCGTGTCCCAGACCGGGACCTGGATCCGCCAGTCGTGGTAGAGCGCGTCCTTGACCGATGCCGCGTCCGGTGATGTCGGCGGCAGTTCGATCGCGGCCATCGGGCCGAGCATGCCGTCCGGGACGGGGTGGGCGACGCCGAGCGCTTCGCACACCGTGTTCCGTGCGCGCAGGCACATCGCCCGGTTGTGCTCGGTCACCGCTTCGATCCCGCCGGGGAGCACCGATCCGATGAACCCGCACGCGTCCGCGATGGACAGCTTCGCGCTCACGTCGTCGGTGCCGCAGTAGTCGAACTCGTGGTGCCAGGCGGGTCTGCCGGTCCGCGCGGCGGCGGCGGCCAGACGCTCCGCGTCGTTGCTGAGGATCAGCGGGCGGAACCCCGGCTGCTTGTCGCGTCGCACGTGCAGGAACGCGGCACCCTTGGGCGCGAACAGCCACTTGTGGCAGTTGCCGGTGGTCCAGGCCGCGTTCCAATCGTCGGTGCGCATGGGCACGCATCCGGGCCCGTGGGCTGCGTCGAGGATCGTGTCGATGCCGCGGGCGTCGAGATCGCGGACGATGCGCTCGGCCGGCAGGCGGATGCCCGTCGAACTGGTGACCAGCGAGATCAACGCGACCCGGGTCCGGTCGGTGACGCGTGACATCACGCGTTCGTACGCGGTATCGGTGTCGGGCATGGGCCAGGGGAGTTCGGCGGGGACCACCGAAGCGCCGGCGCGCCGGGCGTGCTCGCGTGTGTTGTTCAGGCACGCGGTGTACTCGTGGGTCGTGGTCAGGATCTCATCGCCGGGCCTGAGTTCGATGTTGTGCAGCGCGGTCGTGACCCCCGTGGTCGCGTTGTCGACGAAGACCAGGTCACGCGCATGGCACCCGATGATCGGGGCGAGGGCGGATCGCGAGCGGTCCATCATCGACCAGAGGTCATCGACGTAGAACCTCACGGCGTCGGCTTCCACCCGGTCGCGGTGACGCGCCTGGGCTTGGAGGACGGGGCCCGGGCAGGCTCCGAATGACCCGTGATTGAGGTAGACGACGGTCGGGTCGATGCGGAAAAGCCCGGCGAGCGGTGGCGGAGGTGGGATGCTCGCGGGAGGCATCAGCCCTCGACGTCGAGGCGTCGCCCGAGTTCGACGCCGGTCGCCGCGAGGTTCTGGTCGGCGGGGTGGCGGTACATCGCGTAGGCGCTCGCCGGGGCCGGATTGCCGCCGACGGATCCGACGTCCCGGGAGAGGTCGATCGGACCGACCTCGGCGGCGACGAGCCTGGTTGGGTCGGGCGTGGGGCGCGGCTCGGTCGCGGGGC
>DIYM01000077.1 GCA_002429045.1 Phycisphaerales bacterium UBA6054 | reverse complement strand
CCCCCGGGCCTCGGGCCCGGACGGCGCCCAGATCACCGTCGGATCCAACAGACGGGCCGGGCAACGCGTCCCAGTCGACCGAGGGCGACTCCCCGACAAGCACGATCGCGTCGCCCCCGGTGGCGACGAAGGACACCACGAGCCCGTCGAGCAACCGCCCGTCGTCCGACACCCGGCTGAGGTCCTCCTCATCCCCGAGCAATCGCGTGGGACGCCCGGTCTCGATCTGCACACCCGCCTCGACACGCATCACGCGACGCACCACGCCCGTGGACAGGTCGGGCTCGATCCACGAACGCACGATCAGACGCGGCTTGCCCCCCGGGAGCGACCCGGCGGCCCCGGGCGAGCCGTCTGGAATGCGGGGCCCGCGCACCACCGGCGTCCACGATGTCAGTTGCCCGAGACGCTGCCGCTGCACGTGCGACATCGCGCGGGTCGACGACGCGAGGCTGTCCACCTCGCCGATCGGGACGGCCACGAACCGGAGCCCGCGTTCACGCCAACGCCCGAGGACCGAGGGTTCGATCGGCAACGCCCTCCCCGCGTACGCCGCCAACGCACGCGACGCGTGGAAGCCGGTGTCATCGCAGGTCCAGACGGCGACCTCGAGCCCGGGCTCGCCGCCTTCCAAGAGCCCAGTGACACCCCGGAACGCCCCCGGGGCGGCGCCATCGGACGCCCGGGTTTCGGGCGGAAGACTCTCGCCCGGCGAGGGCCCGACGCCCGCGGGCGAGCCGGCTTCGTCCGCCTGCGCCAGACGCGCGGCTTCGTCGCGGGCGGCCTGGCGCTCCCGCCATTTGCGGAGGCACCCCCCCGCCGCCGACAGGTACAGCAGCATCGCCGCCGCACCAAGCACAACGCACACGCGATGGCGGCGACGCCCGCTCATGCGAAGCTGTTGATCCGATCGATCAACGCCCGGACCAGCCCGAACTTGTGGCGGGTGTGGGTGAACGCGATCCGGTTCATCGTCAGGTGGTCGCGCTCCTGCGGGTACGCGCCGCGTTGCTCGATCCGCCCGCTCTTGACGAGAACGGCGAACTCGTCGTTGAGCCGCTCGATCTGCTCGCCCGTGAGTTCTTTCTTGACCCGGATGACCAGATCGTCGCGGACGTACCGCGACGAGTGGTAGACCGAGTAGAAGTTGAGCACGTGGGCCGCCGCATCGCTGGGGTCCTTGGCCCAGTAGATGAAGTTCTCGTCCTCGGGGCTGATCCACCCGCGGGTGAGGAGTTGCTCGCGGATGAACGTCCGCCAGCCCCCCCAGTACCCGGCGATCGCGATGTCCGGATCGCCGCCGGACGTGGTCACGCCCGGCGTCGGTTCGCCCTCGACGAACACCACAGGGACGATGCTGGCCTTGCCTGTCTGGATCAGCGTCAACGCCTCGAAGCACTCGTCCATCGTGCCGAACCCGCCCGGGAAGCACACGACGGCTTCCGCCTGGCTGAGGAACATCAGCTTGCGGGTGAAGAAGTACCGGAAGTTGATCAGCTTCTCGTCGCCCTTGATCACGTCGTTGGCGCTCGTCTCGAACGGCAGGCGGATCGCGACGCCGAAGCTGCCCTCGCGCCCCGGGCCCTCGTGCCCGGCTTTCATGATCCCGTCGCCCGCGCCGGTGATCGACATCCAGCCGGACTCGGCCATCAGACGCGAGAACTCGACCGCCGCCCGGTAGTCCGGGTGGTCCTCCGGCGTCCGGGCGCTGCCGAAGATCGTGACCTTGTGCGGCTCGGGATACTGCGCGAACACCCGGTACGCGTACCGCAGCTCTTTCATCGCCGCCGTCATCAGCTTCAACTCGCCCGTGTCCCGACCGTCCGGGATGAGCTTGAGCCCCGCGGTGATCAGCTCGCGCACGAGCTTGAGGTCGTAATCGCTCGCCCCGCTGTCCGTGCCCGCGACCGTGTCGATCAGGTCGATGATCCGGTCCTGCACCTCGCCGTCGTCGGCCCGTCGGACCTCGGGCTGCTCGGGCGGTGCGTCGCGCTCGCTGACCGGCTGGGTGGACCCGGGGGGGTTCAGTTCCACGCGGTGCTGCTCGGGCTTGTCTCGCTTGTCTGGGGTCATCGATGCTCCGTCGGAGACCGGCGCTTGCCCGCCGGGGAGGATGATCTAATCGGGGCCTTCGCCCGGGGAGCCCCCCTCGGCCCACGGCTCGGGGACGCGGCTTGGCATCACCGGGGGGGCGGCACGTGTGTCCGATCGATTGTTGTCCCGCCGCGATGCCCGCTCGACCGCGTCCATCACCCGTTCTTGCTCGCTCTCGTGCTCGCCCAGCAGGGCCCCGAACAGGCGGCGGGTCCCGCTGAAGCTGTCGGCCGAGTAACGCACGCTGCCCGGGCGCCCCGAGATCCGCGTGGTGATCAACTCGTCACGCAGGGTCTCGAAGAGGCCCGACAGGACCGGCACCGGGCGGACCGCCCTCGAGCGGAAACGCAGGTCCATCGACCGGTCCGCCCAATCGAACGTCCCGAACCCGAGGATCTCGACCGTCCGCGAGGACGCCGCCAGCCGCTCGACCGCAAGCGTCGTGCCGTCGATGTAGAACACCGCTTCGGCCAGATCGAGCGTCGCGCCGAACGGCGCACGCAGGTTGCTGAACTCGATGAGGTTGATCAGCCCCGGCAGCGCGATCACCGAGCCGCCCGCGACACGGACCACGCCCCGCCCCGTTGTCGAGCCCGGATCACCGATCACGCCCGAGACAGACGCGTCCATGTCCAGCAGCCCGCGGGTGTAGTCGTCGGCGACCGACCACGCGCTGACCACGACCTCCTGGCCCGGCAGAGGCGGGCCCTCGAGCCCTCCCGCGGGCAGCAGCAGGTCGTCGAAGACCGGCGCGGCCCGCACGTCCGACCCGTGCACATCGACCCAGAACCGGCGCAGCCCATCGCGCTCGTGGGACTGCGCGCTCCCAGCGACGCGCCCGCCGTGCAGGCGTGCGGTGATCTCCGGAATCAGGATCGAGCCCGGGCGGGACGCGTCGGAGACGATCGACGCGGACGCGTTCTCGATGCGCAGGCTCGAGACACGCAACCGCTCGGCGTCCAGGTCGATCGCGTACGACGCCCCGCCCGGGCCGACCTCCGCGTCGAAGATCACACGCCCGTCCATCTCCGAGATCGGGACCCCGATCACCGCGCTGGCACCGCGCAGCAACACACCGCCCGTCGCTCGGACCGCCGCGCCGTCCGTGCCCAGCCCGCGGGCGTCGATCCGCAGCTTGTCGGTCCTCACCGGGCCGACGGCGGCGACCTCGAACAGATCGAGCGTCTCCGCGACCGTGCCCGGCATCAGCGCCCGGAACGCCTCGCCGAACCGCTCTCCGTCGAGCGACATCCCCACATCGACATACCCGCCCATGCCGGGCTCGAAACCCCACACCCCGTCCGCGGACAGCGCGATCTCGCCCCCCCTGGCCTCGATCGAGTCGATGCGTCCCGAGAACCCCTCGAACGTGATCCGCCCGGCGAGTTCGTCGAACGACACGCGCCCCTCGGGCAGATCGAGCGCCAGCGAGGTCGGCTCGAGCGTCCCCACGACCGCGAGGGTCGGCAAACGGTAGCCGCCGAGGCTGGCGCCCCTGCCCGCGCCGGGCTCGGTGTCGGGCGGCCCGGCGTGCGACGCGTCGAGCCTGACATCCAGATCGAACCCGCCCACCACCGAACGCTCGCTCAGCCAGGCACGAGCGGCTTCGCCCGCGCCCGCGTCGAGCAACTGTGCCGTCAGCGGCGACTCGATCCGCCCGCCCTCAACCTTCGCGGTGAGCGACCCCTCTCGCGGTTCGGGCGAGCCCGCACGCAACAGCGGCAGCAGCCCGTCGAACGCGACCGAGCCGGCGCTCTCCCCCCCGGACAACACGGGCGTGCCGAACGAATCGAACCGGAGACCGGCGCGGATGCCCAGCGTCAACTCCGCGCGGCCGCGGGTCGGGCCCACCCGGTGGCGGACGCCGGCGTGCTCGAACGCGAGCGACTCGATCCGGTCGACGCCCAGCACCGTCTCGGTGTGCCCCCCCACCACGCCCTCGAGCATCGCGCGGACCGCCACCACCCCGTCCGGGCGGCGTTCCTTACGGATCGTTCCCAGCCTGGAGGCCAGCGACGGGCTCACGACCGCGACCGCGTGCTCGATCGGCATCGCGAGATCCAAGCCGTCGGCGCGGGCGTCGGCGAAGAGCACGGGGCCCGGCACGGGAGGGCCCGCCTGGATCGGGAGCAACCCACCGACGCGGTCTACCCCCCCGAGCCCGCCGCGCCCGTCGGGCAGGGTCAACTGCGTGAGCAGCGTGACCGGCGTGGGAAGGAACGGCGTGCCGGGCGCCCCCAGATCGCCGCGCAGGTCGACCACGATCAGCGACTCGGTGACATACACGGTGCCGTCGAGATCGTCGAGCACCAGCGGATCCAGGGGCACCGAGGATGCGCCATCGGACAACGCCCCTGCCAGGGGGCGGGCGGTGGCGCCGAACAGGTTGGCCTCGACATCGAACCCGATCGATCCGTCCTCACGCGGCCCGATCAGGGCGTTGCACTCGACCTCGCCCGACAACCGGAGGTTATCGAGGATGCTGCGCAGCGTGACCGCGTCCATGCCCATCGTCCCCGTGGAGCGCGGCGCGTCGCTGTCGGAGGGCTGCGCGCGGTACCCCGGGATCGCGGCCAGCAACCTCGCGTCGATCGGGATGCCCTCGGCCTCGATCTCGATCAGCGGCATCGGGTCGCGCCCGGGACGGGCGGTCGCCTGATCGATCTCCGCCCGGACCGTCGCGGTCCCACCGGTCAGCCCCTCGTAACGCCCACCGGTCAGTGAGATCTCGTCGTCCGAGATGCGCACGCGGATACCCCGGGCGACAATCGGGAGCGGGAACCGCTCGGGAACCAGCCCCGCCTCGCCGAGCGTGACGGTCGCGTCCTTCGTCCAGCGCGACCCCTCGGGGCGATCGGGATGGCGCGCGAGCACCAGATCCAATCGCGCGTCGCCCCCGAACGCGAACTCGGGCGTCCGCCCGTCGCCTCCCGACCCGGGCACACGGACAAGCCCGTCGTCGATCAGCTCGTTGTAGCGCTCTTCGTTGAACAACGCCGCCACCAGCTCGCGCCGCCCCGGCGACAGCGAGCCGAGCAGCACGTCATCGAGCGGCAACCCGGAGACCCCGATGTTGATCCGCACCTCCGAAGAGTCGTCCAACCCGACGAACGCCCCGTCCACAGCAAGCCGGGCCCCCGTCGGGCCGACGCCCCGGATGCCCTCCATTCGCACCTCGTCCTCGGTAAACCTGACCGTCCCCGAGATGCCGGCGAACGGGTACGGGAGTTCGGCGTATCGCGCCTGCCCGTTCGCGACCGACGCGACGCCGGTGAGCCTGACACGGGCCCCTGGCCCGGGGCGTGACAGGCTGACGATCGCGTCGACATCGGCGGTCGCGCCCACGAACATGTCGAGCTTCTCGATCGCGTCGGCGGGCAGGAACCGCTTGGGGCGGAACCCGTCGGTCAGGCGGAACCCGGTCCGGAACTCCGCGTCGAACGGCGCGTCCGCGCTGAGCCCCCGGTAGTCCAGTTCCACGTTGTAGTTGAGCTCGTCGATCAGACCGTTGAGATCGCAGGTCAGCCCGAAGGTGCCGAACGTGACCGTGCCGCGGGTCCGGCGCACACGCAGCAGATCACCGGAACCGTCGATCGCGTACGACTCGTCGAACGGCAGGTTCAGGTCCACCCCGTCGAGCGTCATCGCGACCGTGACCCGCCCGCCCGTGTCGACCGCGAACCGCGTCGGCAGCAGAGAACCGCTCAGGTCGAGCCGCTCGTAGAGCCCGCGCACACGGGTCGGGACGATCGACGCGGGCCAGTCTTCGAGCCGGAGCCCGTCGAGGCGTCCCTCAATCCCGTCGGGCCCGATGGTCCCGTCGACGCCGAGCGAGCCGGCGGGGGAGCCGCCCATGCTCACCCGGTCGGGGATCGCCGCGACGCTGAACACCGCGACGCCGTCGCTGTCGGCGCGGGTGATGTCCCCCCGGACCTTCCACCGACGCAGGGGCGTGAACACCGCCCCGCGGTGTTCGCCCAGTTCGACCGAACCGTTGACGATCTCGACCTGGGGCGTGCGACCGCT